>NZ_JBQKKM010000037.1:0-54005 GCF_052116745.1 Niallia sp. Sow4_A1
ATGAGGTGTTATTTCATTTTATTAAACACTGTCAAGCAACATATTTAATAGACCATAGACGCAATACAACTAACGATTTGCACTTATTTTTTTGGTGCGAAAGTTGAGTTAATATTTAATTTTTCTTCTTCAACTAAACTGCTCCGTTACTTTAAGTGTAATTCTTAACAAACTCTGTTTTCAAACCGACTAAACACCAATCTCACTAGTAATCCAGCCTTCAATAAAATGCTTTAATGACGCTGCAACCCAAGTACGACTATCATCCTCGTGATTCCAAACGTAAATATCGGTTTTTTCAATGGTTCCGTTTTTTAATATTGCATAACAAAATAAATCGCCATTGCCTGCGTCTGAAAAAAAGAGAAGATTATCAAATGGCATATAAATATCTCTATAATCTTCAAAATTTCTATAAAATAGATTGTCCTTCATAATTTGGGAAGCTGACCAAACCAAAGGACAATTCCTGTTGTCAAACACACCATTTGTTTCATTAAAAATGGCCGTTAATTCTTCTGGTAATTCAACATTTAATTCTTTTTGAATCTGAGCAAGCTCAATCTTTGTTACAGGGTCTTTAAAGTGATAGTCCTTAGAAATGGAGTTGACAAATTCTTTCCACATTTCATTTCCCCCTAATTTTGGATGAGTATGTTTTATATTCATTTTTTACTTTTAAAATCCTTCTTAACCTAAATTTGGATAGGTTACACTTAGTTGGACAGATTTATTAAGGTCAAATAAACTTAATTCATTAAAGTTAGGGAGAATGAAGTCTGACCAAAAGAGAAAGAAGAACATTCACGAAAGAATTTAAAGAACAAATTGTTCAGCTGCACCTTACAGGTAAATCTAGAAGTGAAGGATTATCAAAGAATATGAGCTGACGCTATCTGCCTTTGATAAGTGGGTTCGCCAGCATAATACAAGTGGATCGTTTGAGGAAAAAGACAATAGAACTCCGGAGCAAGAAGAATTAATTCGGCTTCGTAAAGAAAATCAACGGCTAATGATGGAGAATGATATTTTAAAGCAAGCCGCGCTGATAATGGGACGAAAGTAGATGTGATTCGGAATAACCTTCACAAATACTCGATATCAGCAATGTGCGCCGTCCTACAACTACCTAGAAGCACGTACTACTATGAGGCGGAAATCCGAGATAATCAGGATGATGAATTAACAGCTATAATTGTTAAAATTTTTAAAGATAGTCGGAATATTTATGGACAAAGAAAAATAAAAAAAGAACTTCAAAAGCAAGGATGGAAAGTGTCACGTCGTCGTATTGGGCGAATAATGAAAGAACAAGGACTTGTCTCCAAATATACAGTTGCCCAATACAAACCTAGAAAATCAATCGTAAATGAGTCCGAAATTGGAAATGTCTTGAATCGTGAATTTAAGCAAGACAAGGAATTGAAAGTGATTGTGAGTGATTTAACATATGTTCGAGTGAAGCAAAACTGGCATTATATTTGTGTTTTAGTAGATTTATATAATCGTGAAATTATTGGTTACAGTGCTGGCCCTAATAAGAGTGCTGGGCTAGTTCAACGTGCCTTTTCATCGGTAAAACATAACCTAAACCGCCTCGAATTATTTCACACGGATCGAGGAAGTGAGTTTAAAAATAAACTGATAGACGAGGCATTAGAGACGTTTGGTATTGCGAGATCTTTAAGTGAAAAAGGGACACCTTATGACAATGCAGTTGCCGAGGCAACCTTCAAAACTATTAAAACAGAGTTCGTTAATGGGAAGGTTTTCGATAGTCAACAAAAACTTGATCTAGAGCTATTTGATTACGTTAATTGGTTTAATAATATTCGAATTCATGGATCACTGGACTATTTAACCCCTAAAGAATATAAGCGCAAGCATCTAATAAAAACGAGTCATATTAAGTAAGAAGCACCCACTTTACTTGGAGAGGCGGGCGTGATAGCTTTGATGGCTGAGCCAGATTATTTGATAAATCTTGCTTCCTGGCTCATAATCTTGCCCGCAGAGGCTCCGAGTCAAGTGACAAACAGCACACACTGTTTTTCGTCTAAGTACCAATTATTTAGAAACTATAAAATGGTATGTGTTCCTTAATAATTTTGTTCAGTTTAGTGTTGACATACCAATTAAAATATAAATAAAAAGTGCCAAAAATCTATATAGAAGGATTTCAAACACTCTATACTCCCTGCTTATGCATATTTTAATAACTTAGGTTACAACCCTCCTCACTCTCTCTTACCCTCTAAAAATTTTAACCTTATCCTTTCTCCAAGAAGATGTGTGAAAACCATATCAGATTTTTGATTCACAATAGTAGCATTATAAGCATACATTGTGAAATCAACTGCAGCTAAGGTGACTCAAACACAGAACAAGTGAGCTAACTTAGTGCTTTTCAAAAATCAAATTAGGTGTCTATTAATATGTTTATAAGTATAAAAAAAAATGCAACTGATTGTATCAGCTGCATTTTTTCGTATAATTTGTTTCCTATTTTTCTAATGGAAACTGTTACTAATTTCTCTCCCTTTTATTACCCACAAAGTGCTAACAATCTTTTTCTTTGGACTTTTTATCTGTTGCTTCGATGAATGAATTCAAATCATTCCCCTAGTATGGGAGGAGTTTTCCAATCTTCTAAAGTTCTAGTCGCTTATTCTCCTACCATCCCGTCGTTATCATTATCGCGCATATATTTGTACAACCAATGATCACTTGTTATTGGCATACTGAAACCGGCTGCCTTTGCTTCTGCGATTGTCACCATACCATTTCCATTTGTATCAATGCTGGAAATATCCTCATTTGTGTTGGAACTACTTGAATCGGTAGGCTCACTATCTGTTAAACCAAGAGATTCGTTTACTTCATCAGGATTCACATTGTCAAATGAATCCGTAATGACATTTCCCTTTATTGTATAGGTATACTGATAACTGGAGGGAATTTGCGTTTCTGTATTCGGATAGGTGATAATTGCTTCAAAATTTGTCGCTCCGCCTGCCTTGCGGATCACTTCTTCCATATAAGCTTGATCACCATGTCGGTTTAGCGTACTATCTTGTGGGGTAATATTATAAGCATTTGAGACCCCTCCAAGTGAATCGGCAATGATATGTCCTTCATCTAAAACATCACTTTCCACACCAGGAACCTTCGCCTCGTCGGGATAGTATCTGCCAGAAGATAATACAGGTTCATTATCGTCATCTTGAAGAATGATTTCATCAGCTACAACACGTACTAATTGCCCGTATTCATTGGTAAATGCCCAATATTCACGGTCGCCATAACCAATGTCAACGACAACGTTTGATTCACGGTGTCCAGACAGATCTCCTCCATCAACTTCCATAAGTTTATACCCTGCGAACAGTTCATTATTTGGCTCGGTTTGTGTCTCTTCTACTACTGATTCATCGTCATCCTTCGTGCTCGTTTCTTCTTCACTATTTTCATTTGTATTAACAGTGGTTACTTCTTGTATTTCTGTTTCTCCATTTTTATTTGAAGTATCTTCTACATTGGCACAACCAACCATAACAATCGTCATTAAAATCATGATTAAATAGTTCATTTTTTTGTTCATTCTATGCTCTCCCATGGTAGTTTTATATTATTCCTGCTAAAAATCTTGGAATGTTAGGATTAATTAACAACATTAACCCAATGATAATAGTATATTCTAAGATTAGCATTATTTCAGCAGATATTTATTGGAAGTGTGAAAGATTATCTTTTCAAAAAAGGCTTGCTCAATTTAAATAGCAATTTGAATAATGAAGCATAATTTATGAAATCCCTATAAAAATAAAAGAGACCAAAAAAGGATAGTTACTTCCTTTTGGTCTCTTTTGTTTTTTGCCTCTAATCTTCCCTATTTTAAAGGATCTATTAATTCTGAATGAGCGTTAAAAAATCCAGCGCCATTTACTACTATTGAATTTAGACAGTAGTTGCTGAGTTATGATCATCCGCCCTTGCTAGGTAAGCTACACAGCAACGCCACCAAACATGTCGAACTATCCCACTATTCCATGAAATTATTTAAAGAAGCGGGCGTATATCATGCTCAAGGTGTAAATAGTTTCCATTGCCCTTCAGATAAAACTTCTACCGCTCCGTCAACTACTTTGATTGCAGTTTGATCATCAATTGCATATGCAGGTCCCTGTATCTCGACTGCCCATCTCTCTGCAGCAGCCATGGTATTTCCTGGCAGCATCTCGTGATCTAGATGCGGAAAAATGGAAAAATCAACTATTCTCAGTGTTCCATCACTTCCACTTGGTGGAGTCCAGCCAACAAAGTATTCTCCTATTCTAGGTGTCAAAACCATGCTCCCAGCACTCATTCCAACATAAACTGAGTTCAGTGATGTTAAAAGGTCTGCCAGTCCAGATTGACGCATCCAGTGGCACAGGTAAAGGGCGTCGCCGCCTGACACTAGCAGTACATCTGTTTCTTGAACAAGTGGTATCCATTGGTTTTCGTCGATACTTGGAAGTGCTGTAAGCTCCAACACGCCAACTGACTTCCAGCCAAGGTTGACCATGGGATTCTCTTCTTTTCCACTGATGAACTGCCATGCTTTGACTCCAGGGCCAACCCAAGGATGTCCATACATCGCTGTGGGAATGCACAGAGCGTTTGCCTCAGCAATCGGCTTTCCTAGCATATCAACCAGTGCGTCGTGTATGATTTTGTTATTGACGCCTCCAGATGTAAGCAGAAATTTCATAACCTCACTCCTGTCTTTGCTTCGTATTGTCAAGTTTGTTTAGATTGTTAGGATTGCATCCCTAGCTTAATGAACAATTCGAACATTTTAATTGAATCATTGCTATTCAGATGCCTAGTTAACTTATCTATCCAATACTAGATAAGTATAATCTGTCCTATGCTATAAATTCTTGTTAATTGAAAAGGTGGTGTAATATTCGGTTCTTATCTGCAAAAAACTGTTTCATAATAGAATAATGTTGAGTATCTTCCAATTTAGACTCACTTAATCCTTCTTCTGTAATTTGGATGATTTTAGCATTTGGATATGCCATAATTATCGGCGAATGGGTAGCGATGATAAATTGAGATCCTTTATTAACAAGTTCATTGATTCTAGCCAGCATCGTCATTTGTCTTAAGGGTGACAAGGCTGCTTCTGGTTCGTCTAAAATATATAAACCATTTCCTTGAAAACGCTCGTTAAATACGGCAAAGAATGATTCTCCATGGGATTGTTCATGAAGTGATTTACCTCCATAAGAATCTATAATTTTGGGATCCAAAAATGGTTCTTCTTTATCTAAATCTTCTATATTGGTTGCTACATTATAAAAAGTTTCAGCTCTAAAGAAAAAGTGTTCCTTTGGCCGGTTTACTCCTTTGATTAAACGTAAGTATTCGTCTAAATTTGAATGAGAGTCATAACTCGAAAAATGAAAATTCAATGTGCCGCCTTCTGGATTGAATCCTAATGCAATAGCAATCCCCTCTAGTAATGTTGATTTTCCCATTCCGTTTTCACCGATAATATAAGTAACATTAGGATGAAACTGTAATTCATTTAAGTTCTGAATAGTTGGCAGATTAAGCGGAAAGTTGTCATAAGATAAAATATGGTCTCTTTTAAGACTTACAGACCTAATGTACTGAGAATCTTGCTCTAACGTTTTCAATAAAAAAATCACCTCATTCTGTCTGAATAAAAACTAACTTCTTCAGTCAAATAACTTATATTCCCGTTAAAACATAACCTTATTTTACCATAAATCGTTAAATTTACATGAAATAGAATCCATATGAAACAACAAGGAAATTAGCAGCCACTTTCATTATTAGTTAATCCCCTCATCATAAAATCAAAGATAAAACAACCATCGAAAGGAAGACTGTCATAATAGTAAGTGCAGCAAGAATTAAAACAATTCCCATTGCACTTATACTAATAACTTGAAAGTGAATTAATATAATAAACAGAAAAAAATAAAACATTATAATAAAATAGGAGTAAAACATTCCTTTTTCTCGTATTACTTTCATTCTTTCATCTTTATTCTTAAATTGTGGATGCAAATAACCAAGAGAAAGAAACATAACAGATAACGCAAGAATTAGTGCATAAGTTGGAGATAATGGAAAATCACCTGTCATTCCACCATATAGGAAATAACCACTTTCTATCAATAAAAGAAAACCAATGACTATATAACCTAACCTTGATTTCATATATACTCCCTCCTAATTTGTAAGCAAAATTTATTTATAATCTCCTTCTTCTAAGATAAAAATATTTTCCACATTTGTTTGAAATATTTCGGCGATCATCATTGCTAAAGGGAGGGATGGATTGTATCTCCCCTTTTCAATTGAAATAATTGTTTGTCTGGAAACACCTAACTTTTCAGCTAATTTATCTTGAGACAAACCAAATTGCTTTCTATGTTCACTTAATTTATTTTTCAAATTCATCACCACCTATATTCCTTTACAGTATAAATGTAAAGGAAACTTAACGTCAAGTTACCTTTACATTCTAGTGATGACTATTTAATACAAAGTCTATCTCCTTTGCACTCTTCTATTCTTCTTTCCCAATAGAGGACACTCTTTACTCTTCTACAGCCAAAAAAGGGGCAACAATGAGGAGAATCCACCATCTTGCAAAAAAAAAATCACTTGCCCTATCTTGTCGCCCTTTTCCCTTAAACGTGAAATACGATATTTGCGCGTTTTTTCGGACATTCTTTCTCAATATAATAATCCTCTGCCTTCCAGTACCTATTTTTGAATTTATCTAGATTCAGCTGCGTTTCTTTCCTTTCTCGTGAAAACCTAATTTCTTTTGGGCAATCTAAATAAAGAATAAAGTCAAAAAAATCTCTCCATTCTATTCGTTGTAAAAAAACTCCCTCCATTATGATTAAGTCAGTATGTAACAATGAAATTATTTCTATTTGTTGGGTATCCGATTGGGAATTATATGTAGGCAACTGTATTTCTGTTGCATTTTTGAGCTTTTTAAAAAGTTTTTCCTGTAATGCTTGGACATCCCATTGTAAATGATAGTATTCATACCATTCCTCATAACCAGTATGATAACGCCGATTTCTTTCTACAATATAATCATCTATATGTAAAACTTTCACAGAAAGTCCTCTTTCAAGGAGACTTGCTTCTAGTTTTTTTACCATGGTTGTTTTTCCAGACCGGCTTAGCCCGTCTACACCTACGACTACTCTTTTCCCTTTTGCCGTTGGTAGCATGTTTTCTACTATAGCATTTATCTTATCTTGCAAATTAGTCCCTCTTTTCCTTTACAGCTGTTTGCTTAAAATAGCCATCATTCGTTCTCGTTCTTCCTCTTTATCGTTGTATTCAAACAAACCAATCTGATTTCCCCATGGATCCTGGAAAGTTCCCCATCTAACTGGCACCTCTGCCCTCCCTTCTATCTGTAAACCTTCTATTTCTAACTCGCTCCTTAACCGATCCTGCTCGAAGTTAATATCCTTTACGGCAAAGCGGAGCGGTCCGCTTCCTTCGGATGGAATACCTTCTGCCACTTGCAGCCAGCATCCCGGCAGTATTTCCCATTCTGCAAACCCTTCATGGGGAACAAAATCCGGTTCCCTTTGAAAAAAAGTACTGTACCACTTTATTCCGTTCACTATATCCGATACTCTTATTTGATAAGTCATTTCAAAAAACATTTACTCACCTCGTTGTATTAGTTGCCATATTTGCTTATTTTAAAATTATTTCTCCGCACTATTCTATCTTTTTCAACTAATTTCCTACTATCAGACTTCCGCCTATATTCTCTCTTAAGGATAAATTAAGGTTAAATAGTAATAATAAGAACCATAAACAGGACTTTATACTCAGATTTTCACATTAAGGAGGATCGCGGAAGACTTTTTAGCAAGTTTTAAAGAGAATTGGAAAAACAAGATAACTATTTTCCTAATGATTAGGCTAGAAATATATAATCTTTTTGAATATTATATATTTTACATCTAAGAAATTCCAATATAATTATATTGGTCATTCAAAAATTAAATTGTAAACGGCGGTCATAACTATATGAAAAAAATATCAACAAAGATTATCCTTTTATCTTTATTAAACTCAGTGTTAGTAGCTATTATTAATGTAAGTGCCTCTTTATTTATGAATGGGAGTGGCAGCGATACAGCTACTGCTGATCCAAGTATTGGCGCGGCACAGCCAATGCAAACTGGCTTTATGATTCCTACACCCATATTATGGGGATTAATTATTTCATTAATTATTGGTATTATCTTATCTTATATTTTAGGCAAAGCAATCGAAAAACCGATTGTGAAGGTGACGGAATTTGCAAAGAAAACAGCCGATTTAGATTTGGCTGATACAGATGATGACTTAGAAAAATTAGTAGAAATAAAAGACCAAACAGGGAATATGGCAAGAGCACTATATGAAACTAGAAAAGCACTTAAGAATATTACTTCCGAACTGCAAATAGTGTCTTCCACGGTCACTAATCAATCCAATCACCTTACTAAAAACACAGATGAAAATGTGAGCTCCATTACACAAATCGTTAATACAATAGATCAGCTAGCACTCGGAAATTCCGAACAAGCAGACACCATGAGTGGAATTAGCGGGACTTTAGCAGATGTCGTTTCTTTAATTGATGGAATAGCTGCGAAAACATCTGAAAACGCAGAACAAGCTACTCATTCATTGGATTCTATTAAGGAAGGTCAATTAAGTGTCGATATACAGACGAGGAAAATGGAGGCAACACTTCTTGTATCAAATGAAGTCAATCATTCCATTAATGAACTAAAAGAAATGATTCATCAAGTTACAGGATTTGTTGGAATTATTACCTCTATTGCAGAACAAACGAATTTATTGGCACTAAATGCTTCTATAGAGGCTGCCAGAGCTGGTGATGCTGGAAAAGGATTTTCCGTAGTAGCAGATGAAATAAGGAAATTAGCAGAACAGTCTTCCCATTCAGCAAGAGAGATAACATCGATTATCGAAAAGACTTCTGAGAAAACCGATTTAGCTGTTGCAAATATTGAACAATCCAATAAATTAATCGATGAACAAAGAGATGCATTAAATATTACGGAAAAAGCTTTTGATAAAATTAGAACAATGTATGAAGGAATTGTAGACGGCTTTAAACAAACTGCAACTGCTATGAAGACGGTTAATGGAAGTTCGCAAACGGTGTCGAATCAAATTCAAGATTTAACATCCCGTGTGGAGGAATTTGCAGCAAGTACAGAAGAAATATCCGCAACAGGAAAAGAACAGTTACTATCAACTGAAACCATTGCTAGTGCTGCCAAAGAATTAGACATTTTAGCTAGTAGATTAAATAAGCAGATTAATAAGTTTAAGATTTCCTAATAATGATTCAAAATCATTCAAAACACTGAAACAAAAGAGACCAGGTTGGTGGGGACCCTGGTCTCTTTTTCTGTGTTATACAAGGTGCAATTAAACCTTTTTAGTTAAAGGAAACAAAACGCAATCTTTAATCGTCTCCTTTCTTTAATATCTAAAAGACAGCTTCAATTGGAATTTTTCATTAATCCTGACTAATCAAGTATTTCTCTTTAAAACTTGGACTTAACTCACTCCATACATCAAATTTATTTCCATCCATATCGAAAAAGACAAAATTATTACCTGGATGTCCTCTATCCTCTATATCCCCTACCGTTACACCTTTTTCCATTAACACGTAATGAAGTTTCTTTAAATCTTCTATACCGTCTACTTCAAATGTCAGAAAGAAATGCTCCTTATCTTTGCCATCTTGAAAGGCTGCTTTTTCTCCTTTCTGCGATTTAACAAGAAAGAAGCTTTGATTCGCAAAATCCAGAATGGCTTTCTCTTCATTTCTGAAATTTTCAATTGCACCTAATTTTTCTTGATACCAGTTTGAAGCTAACTCTGGATTCTCAACTGGTAGATAGATTGTTCCAACTCTGTGAATGATTGTATTCATCTTGATCCTCCTTTTGGGATAATATAAGATTCATACTTTCATTCGACAAAAGGAAAAGATATCCTTTTTCTTTTAGCAATTTACACTATATCAATTTGGCTAACATTCTTGCTTGGTTAGGTGATTAATTGTGAGTTTGGATCATATATTATAATTTGGCCTGATATCATTCCTACGTTTTATATTTTCGCTAAGGAGATTCATGAACACTTGTAAAACTGCTCTTTTTTATAACGAGAATCTTTAAATAGTTTTAATCTAACACCTTTTTTTAAGCTAATTTAATGATGGTTGGTTCTACTTCACTCAAAATTTCAAAGGTTTCATCCGAGGTAACAATAATATAATGGTCTATATGATAATGCTCACTTCCTGGACCAGGTAGTTGATCATACCAATCTACAAAATCTGAATTTATAGCCTTATATAAGGACCATGATTTTCTGACTGTATCCACTTCGTTTTTACGAGCCTGAAAAGCTGGTTCTGCTAAATCACTCCGCTTCATTTCATCTGCAAATCTACAGGCTAAAATATAATTTCCATTCTTTTCTTTATTAAATTGTATTTGATAAGTATTATTCTGAATATCTTCTAACGTTATTTGTAAGCCCTTTGAGTATTTGAACTCAACTAATTCTAGTGCTCCTTCTATAGCAATGCTAGGAATCCATACTTTTAAGTTAAGCTTTTTCATACTTTTCCTCCTTTTTGAAAAACTCCTTCAGTTAATATTTCCCATCCATTATAACTCTTTTTTTATACAAAAAACCCACCTTTCGTATGACCTTTTCATACAAAAAGTGAGTTTTCTTTTATCATTATCTTTTTAACCATGTTCCCTCAGCTAACCTTTCATCGCTAAATTCCCTAAAAAGATTACATCCTACTGAAATTGTATTACTGTTTATTATACTTATAACTTTCCAATAGTATCACTTCTAACTTTCCAATCCATTTATAATAAACTAATAAGATAAGTAGAAGGATAGGTACAACAATTAATTCATACCATAAATGCCACCAACCCAAATGGAAATATCCCCAAGGTTCTGGAAGTAAAACAAGTGCTTCATAAATGATAACTCCCACTGTCCAACTAGCAATATAAATTACCTTTCTTTTCAAATCGGATACAAAAGGAAACCAACTTAAAAATAGGATGTTTACTGGAGGAATCAGTAATGTATGTGCAAGGACACCAAGCCAATCAATACCTTTATCAAAATACCAATATCCATGGTACTTGAATTCGACCATCACATCAAAAACGTTCTGAAATGCAATGGTAAATATCCAAATACTAAACATTGCATTCATGCTAGCTATTTTATTTTTTTGAAAGGCAATTAAATTAAATAAAATAATGGAAATAAATAGAAAAATCATCGTTTGTATTATTTTCCTTTTTAATAATATGTTATCCTGAATAAATCTAATAATACATCGCTAAGCTTGTTTATTATATGAATTATTTTCTATATGTAATTTTATTCGATTGCATAGTTTCACAACTTGATCATTGTCTCCCATTGGAGCATCTTGCCAATCATAAACTTCCATTGGTCCCCAATGTTCTTTTGGTGTATTTGGATAACGAGCCACAATGTGCATATGGAGATGCGGAACAGAGTTACCAGAAACAAGTGAATAGATATGTTCTGCGTTTTCTGATTCCTTAAGAGCCTTACTAACTCTTGTCATTATTACTCCAAATGCCTTTGCTTCTTCTACTGTCATATCTGCAAGTGAGGGAGTATGTCTTTTTAAATCAATCATAATATGACCTAAATAGTTTAGCTTTCCCTTTCTATCGATATGACCAACATATACATAATCATCTTCATAAATCATTACTCCCGAAGTTTTGATATTGCCAACATGCTTATTACAGATAAAACAACTTTTATTCATTCTAATTCCCCTTTTAAGAAAATTAATAGTAAAAATAAAAAGGAGACCTTTTCTCCCAGGCTCATATTCCCTCTAGTTGTAATAATTTACCTTTTATTTAAATAACGCACCTTATGCTTTATTCACAAACTTTTTTTCTTACTTCTACTGTGGCTATTCATACATCCTAGATCTTTCCATCCATTTCAATCTCATAATGCTTTTAATTCGACATATAAGGGACTAATCCTCTTTAATGTACCCCCTTATAAATGCTAAATAAGCAATAACAAGACAGAATAACTCACCAAACCAAGAAAAAAAGCAACGAAACTGCTCTCTCTTTCTTCTGGCAACTCTTCCTTTAGTACATTTAATATTATCCCACCTGCCAAGAATGCTGTGAGCAATGAGATATAAACTTCTTTTAATTCTGTAAATACTCCAACCACCCATCCTAATAATATTGCCAATGTCAGTAACCATCTTCCAAAATGGTCATATATTTCTTTGTGATCTTTCCTTAGACTGTGATCATTGGTAACAAAATGAACCGCCATTGCTAAGAAGTAGAAAAACATCCCCCAATGACTTTTATATGTTTCTCTAATCAAAAGGTAGCCTATTAGCGCATTATATACAAAAAAAGATGTTATATGAATCCAGAATACACCGGGTTTCGTTTTTTTCATACCACTTTCTTTTTTTGAATTCTTCACCATTCTTTCTAGTCCATAGAAAATAGTCAATCCCAGTAGAGCTATCAGATAGGCGTGATTCTCAAATAGGTGAAAGACTCCTTTAGCTCCTGCTTGCTCCAATACTCTTTGATGTTTACTTAATTAGGGCAATAGATGGATAAATACATAAGAAACAGCAATCCCTCCCGCAATGGAGAGAAACCTACTTCTAGGTGAATCTTTGATAAACTTCATTGCTTTAGAAAAGAAATGAATAAAAATAAAGCCAATTGCAAAAACAAAACTTAGACTAATCGTCATTTAAATCCCATCCAATTTTTAGTTATGTACATTAAATAACCTAAATCTACATAACAAAACCATACTCGGAAGATTACAACCTATCTACTCTGCTCATTTTAAGAATATCCTTCTTTAACTTTCCAATTCTATTCCAGTAAAACCTTGAAGATTCCTATGCTAAAAGAGCATTAATTATCTAAGTTTTTCTTTCACTTGGTTTAAGTGGTGGATATCGTGTTCCAAAAATATTTCAACGAATTTTTCTGGTGAAAATGAGTTTGGCTCATTTTCGATATGAAATTCGATATCCCTATCAAGCTCTTTTAACTCTTTCACTAATTGTTTCCGTGTTTTTGCGAAATCGTCGATTATCTCCCTAACATTTTTATATTTCTTTAAATGGGCGACAGCTTCCTTGTTATGTAAATCGTGATTGGGAAAAGGCGGTAAAACCATCTCGTTAGCCATCAAAGGTACCATCTTTTCTAATATAAATTTATCCCAATAAAACAAATGTCCCACTATCTCTCTAATGGACCACTTTCCTTCTGAAATAGGTTCATTAAGGATTTTTTCAGGATAGTCCTTTAATTCAAATAATTTTTCAATTATGTCTTCATATTGATTGATTTTATTCATTTTCTAAGCCCCCCCAAAAGTTAGGAAAAAACCAAACGAACGTATGTTCACTTTTATAATAACAAGAAAATTCAGCTTATTCAACCATGCTACCCTGTTAGTCCAAAGAGAAATGAATTCCTAGATAAAGATGGAGTAGCAAAACTTGTGTTTGCTACTCCCATTCATACTATATTTTCAGATACAATCATCTACAAATAAATTCTTCTAACTTTTTTAGGAATATTAGGAACTATCAATATATTAAATATACTTTCTTTTTAAAGAAAGGCCTCCGTTACTCTAAGTACATCATTTCACAAAATCTTATACTACTGAAAGAACCTGATTATCGTTTATCTTCCCCTTTTATATTTCTATTATTTCAACTAACCCCTTTAGTTACTGAAATAATCAAAAAAAAGAATAACAACTTATGTCAATTTCCTTTAATCAAATATCTATCACATGGAATTATTTGTATCTGATTTCTTAAATATTCCTACTAAAAGCAAACTTAATCCTATGATAAAACCTATTGGGAATAATAAAGAAAGTGCTAGTTCAATAAGACATTTAACGCTTATTACAATAAAAGAGATTTATAAATTTCTCCAATAATCCCTTTCAATTGATGCACACCTAATTCTGCATTCGTCATAATAACGGCACCTTTCTCTATGTGTGGGTACGCCACCATCATACATTGAAAACCTACTCCCCATCCCATAGATGTAATTTCTAATTCTTTTTCGGAACCATCTAAAAATACACCTAATCCAGTCCAGCTTTTTCCTATTTGAGAAGTTATCATTTCTTTAGCTAATCTTTTTGAAATTCCAATTTTACTTTCTCCTTTTAATGCATTCATTAACTCAAGGACTAGTGTAGCTAAATCTAATGCAGTCGTCCATAATCCTGCAGCTGCAGGATAAGGGTAGATAGGATATTTTTCTTCTACCAACTTACCGTTTTTATTATGACCACAAGAAAACTCCTTTTTACCTATCTCGAACATCGTTGTATTTAAATAGCTATTTTCCATTTTCAATGGCTTAAATATTAGCTCATTTACCACATGATTAAACTGCTTTTTCGTTACATCTTCTATTAGTTGCTGAATAATACAATAGCCCGCGTCAGAATAATGAAATTCACTTTCTGGCTCGAATTGCACCTCAATAGGAACTTTACAATAATGGGATTTTCCCTCTAACAATTCAACCATCGAGGGAAACCCTATATCTAAATTCTGTTCAAAAAAACTACCTTCAGGGTCCTTGATTCCCGATTGATGACTAAGTAAGTTTCTTAAAGTAACTTTTTTATTTTTTGTATATTTATTTTCAGGCACTTTCCACGTTACAAGTCTTTCATTTACACTTTCATCTAAATCAAGAAGCCCTTCATCCAGTAACTTTATTGCTATTATTCCAGTCAGGAACTTACTAATGGAACATGCACTGAAAATAGAATCATCACTTACCTTTCTATCGCTTTTCACTTCAAGTAACCCATAGTTTTTTGTTCCACTGATTTGACCTTCTTCGAATAATGCAATACTTAAACCGTTTACATTATAATATTCCATTCGTTCTTCCATATGGATGTTTCGTAAGTTCATCATTCTCACCCCAGATAACTTTATAATGAAACTATAACACGAATATACGTTCTTATACATATATTTGGAAAAATAATTTTGCTCTGTTTATTGAACAAGAATCGTACACATTTATGTGTAGTTTGGAAATTAATAATTTAAATATGCTTAAATATTCTTCTTCAAACAACAAAAAACCCACTTTCTGTATGGTTCCATTTCCATACCAAAAAGTGAGTTTTCCCTTATCCTTATCTAGCTTACTCGCCTAAATCGACGTTATGATATACTTGCTGCACATCATCTAAATCTTCAATCGCATCAATCATTTTCTCGAATTGTGCTTGTGCGTCTGGATCTAATGTTACATCGTTTTGTGCAAGCATTGTTAGCTCGGCTACGGTGAATTCTGTTACACCAGCTTGTTTAAATGCTTCTTGTACAGCGTGGAATTGATCTGGCTCTGCGTATACAATAACAGAATCTTCTTCTTCCATAATATCGCGTACATCTACATCTGCTTCCATTAGAAGCTCTAATGCTTCTTCTTCTGTTTTTCCTTCTACCCCAATAACGGCTGTTGCATCAAACATATAAGAAACGGAACCACTTACTCCCATGTTTCCACCATTTTTACCAAATGCGGCACGAACATCTGAAGCTGTTCTGTTTACGTTATTTGTTAAAGCATCAACGATTACCATCGAACCGTTAGGACCAAAGCCTTCATAGCGAAGCTCATCATATGTTTCTTCGGAACCGCCTTTTGCTTTTTCAATTGCACGGTCAATAATATGTTTTGGTACACTATATGTTTTTGCGCGCTCTAGGACAACTTTTAGCGCTTGATTAGATTCTGGATCTGGTTCCCCTTGTTTTGCCGCTACAAAAATTTCACGGCCGAATTTTGCATAAATACGACTAGTATTTGCATCTTTTGAAGCTTTTTTGTCTTTAATATTGTTCCATTTACGACCCATTATGAACACTCTCTTTCTGCTTATACATTCAACTTATTTATTATAGATAAAAACACAGCATTTCTTCAACTTTTATTGATTGTATTTCGCGTTTATCTACCTGCCATTTCTTAAAGCCACTAACATTATACATGAAATGGCCATTTTATTCAGCTTTTTGTTAAAAACTTTGTGGCAAAGCTTAGACAAATTTGTCCAGAGAAAATTCTAACATTACTTTTATATCCGCTATTTAGGCTCCTTCTCTATACATTAGTCGGAAATTCTCCGCTTATTCGTTCTCCTGCTACTAAAAAATCACAATGAATAATAACAGCGCCTAATACAAAAAACTTGCAACAAATAAAAAGTTACAAGTTTTTATATCTATCACTGGTTTTGCACTAATAGCTTTTCTCTCATTCCCTTTGCTGCCTCTACCATTACTTCTAGTGCACCGATTGTTTCCTCTTCATTCCTTGTCTTCAAGCCACAATCCGGATTAATCCAGAATAAGCGTGGATCAAGAACAGCTAGAGCGTTTTCGATGTTTTCGGTAATTTCTTCTTTTGTTGGCACTCTTGGACTATGTATATCATATACGCCAAGTCCAATTCCTTTTTCGTATGTTTTCTTTGCAAATGTTTGAATAAATTCCCCGTGACTTCTGGATGTTTCGATAGAAATCACATCGACATCGAGTGCATCAATGGCATCAATAATGTCCTCAAAATTCGAGTAGCACATATGTGTATGAATTTGCGTTTCTCTTTCCACAGACGTTGTTGCAAGTTTAAAAGAGTAGACAGCTGCATCTAAATATTTCTTCCATTTTTCTTTTTTTAGTGGCAGTCCTTCCCGAAGAGCTGGTTCATCTACTTGAATCATACGAATATTGTTTCTCTCAAGCTCCTCCACTTCTTTCTTGAGACTGAAAGCGATTTGCTTCGCTACTTCTGCTCTTGAAATATCATCTCTTACAAATGACCAGTTCAAAATGGTGATTGGCCCTGTCAGCATTCCTTTTACAGGTTTAGTCGTCAGACTTTGCGCATAGACCGTTTCTTTCACGGTCATTGGATTCTCATATGCGACATCACCATAAATAATGGGTGGCTTCACACAACGAGAACCATAGGATTGAACCCAAGCAAACCTAGTAAACTGAAAGCCGGCTAGCTTCTCACCAAAATACTCCACCATATCTGTCCGTTCAAATTCTCCATGAACAAATACTTCTAACTCTAAATCCTCTTGTATCTCTATCCATTTTTTAATTTCTGCTTGAATAAAAGTCTCATACTCTTCATTGGTTATTTCTCCTTTTCGCCATTTTAACCGCTCCTTCCGCACTTCCTTCGTCTGTGGAAAACTTCCGATTGTCGTTGTCGGAAGAATTGGAAGTTTGAAAGCTTCTTGTTGTGCTTGCTGTCTTATTTTTGCATTATCGCTTCTTTCTGGTTTGCCAGCAGCCCTTTTTAATTCTTCTTGAAGAACTTGATTATTTCTTGCACTGGACGAGTTCAATCTAATAATCGCTTCTTTACTTTTATCGATTTGAGCTCGAATGACTGCTTTTCCTTTTCTGGCTCCCTCTGTTAACGTATTTATTTCTTGTAATTTTTCATCTGCAAAGGAAAGTGCCTCTTTTAAAATCAAATCTATTTGCTCTTCCTTCACCGTTACTGGTACATGAAGCAAGCTTGATGACGGCTGGATGATTATCTTGTCACTTCCGATAGCCTTCTGTATTTCTGCAAGCAGCTCTCCCTTTTCTTCCAAATTAGCTCTCCACACATTTCTGCCATCAATAATACCTGCAGCAAGGACTTTCTCTTTTGGAAATCCATATTGCTGAATAGATGCTAAATTCTCTCCGTCATCGTGAACAAAATCTAAACCAATTCCTGCGACAGGTAACGAAATAATCGTTTTATAATCTGTCACAGCGTCAAAATAGGTTTGAAGAATCACTTTTAATTTTGGGGCCGCCTTTTGCAATGTTTGATAGATTTGCTGTGTAATGTTCCATTCTCTTGGTGTGACATCTGTAACTAAATATGGTTCATCTATTTGAAGCCATTCCACTCCCTCTCTTTCTAGCTCTGTTAAAATTTGTGCATATAAAGGGAGATAAGATTCCACTGTTTCTTCTAGCTTATCTTCTTCATAGCCTTTTGCTAATTTTATAAAGGTCAGTGGTCCTAACAATACCGGTTTTCCCTCGATTCCTAATGCTTCCTTTGCTTCCCGGAAAAATGCCAGTGGGCGATTCTCTGTTAATAGTGGCTTTCTTTCTCCCAGCTCTGGCACCATATAGTGATAGTTTGTATTGAACCATTTTTTCATGGCTGATGCTACTGCAAACTTATTTCCTCTAGCAATCTGAAAATAAGTTTGCAAGGGAACCTTCCCCCCATTATAAGCAAATCTAGCTGGCACTTGCCCAAACATCGCAGCCGTATCTAATACATGATCGTAGAGACTAAAATCACCGACAGGAATTAAATCAATTCCTTGAAGCTTTTGCTTTTGTATGTTTTTTAATCGAAGCTTTTTCGTTTCTTCCAGCAGCTCTTCTTCCGAACTCTCCCCCTTCCAATAACGCTCCAATGCTCTTTTCCATTCTCGTTTCTCTCCAATTCTTGGATAGCCTAAATTAGAACTTTTATACATGCTGTTTCCCCATTTCCGATTTTTTTATCTCTAGCAAAAGTTAGTCAAAAAAAGAGCCGGACGTCCACATATCTATATAGAAGCTCTCTACTTTCTTGCTTCCTAGATAAACAGTGGAGTCAGACTCTTATGAGATTTCTCATTTAAGTTCAGCACTAACTAGAGTTGAGACAATTCTTCTCCCAACACATATTCTCCCTCCTCTATATCCACGTAGAGTAGCTTACTTACAAATAGGCAGGTCTCCTGACTTAGGATCATCACTCCTTCTCTCCTTCCCATCTAGTTAAGACAGTGGATATGAGAATTTGTTCCTCCTTACAGTGGCGGGACCGCGCCGGATTCTAACCGGTCTTCCCTTTTAAGCCATGAATGGGAATTCATAAGCACCTATTTGCGCTATTTAATTTTCAGTTCATTTCTATAATAAAAAATAAAAACCTCCCTTTATAAAAAAGAGAGGTTTCGTCGTGTATCTTTATCCCCCTCTTATCTTTCAAAGCATCATCGCTTTGCTGGAATTAGCACCTTTTCTTAAAAAAGAATGGTTGCTGAGGTATCAACGGGCCAGTCCCTCCACCTCTCTACATAAGAGTTTTTTATGTACTTTTTCGAATTAACAAAATATTAGCACGGTAATTTCTCATTGTCAATTCTTGTTTTACATACTGTATATAATTTTTTATTTCTTTTGGATACGTAAAATTTTCAAGATTATTCCCTTTTACATGCCTTTTCCTATTTTTACATAATAGATTTCTTTCCAGCCCTTCTTGATTACGAACACTTGTTCTGTTATGATAAAAAAGTAAGGAGATGATTTAGATGCTGCGCGATCGAGGCACAATTAAATGGTCAGCGATGATGATGCCTGAACATGTTCAAAGTATAAAAGAGATTTTAGTGGAATCACAAAAAATAAAAATGCCTATTTTAGAAGAAGATAAAATACGCGAAATGGAGTTACTGTTACTTGAAGGAATCGAATATAATCTTTTGCTTCACTTTGAGATTTTTCATGATGGAGCTATCAGATGTTTATCTGGAAAAACAACTTCTATAGACCATCTAAACCGAGAGCTTCGTATTCTCGATACGAATAATCATACGCACTCCATTCCTTTTCCCAGCTTGGTAAACATACAAAACGATTAATAAAAGGAGCATTACCGTGTTTGATTATACGCAATTTCCAAATAGATCCATTCTTTGTGTAGATATGAAAAGCTTTTATGCGAGCATTATTGCTGTCACAGAAGGATTAGATCCTCTCACCTGCCATCTTGTGGTTGTTGGCAATACCGACCAAAAGGGCAGTGTCGTCTTAGCGGCATCTCCTGCCATGAAGAAAGACTTTCGCATAAAAACAGGCTCAAGACTTTTTGAACTACCAGATGATCCAAGAATTATCGTGCGAAATCCGAAAATGGGACTATTCATTCGAGTATCGACCGAGATAACGAAATTATTTTTCCGATATGTGCCCCCCTCTGCTGTCCATACCTATTCTGTCGATGAAAGCTTTCTTGATGTAAGTGGAATGGGAAAAACCTTTGGCACACCAATGGAAATAGCTCAGAAAATGAAAGGCGATATTATGCGCGAGTTTGGGCTGCCTTCGACAATTGGCATCGGACCCAATATGCTCATGGCAAAGCTTTGTCTTGATTTAGAAGCGAAAAAAGTAGATGGTGGTATAAGCACATGGTCTTATGAGGACATTCCCCATAAATTATGGCCTATTTCCCCGCTGCGCGATATGTGGGGAATTGGAAAACGAACAGAAAAAACGTTAAATAATATGGGGATATTTTCGGTTGGCCAGTTAGCACGCTATGATTTAACCTTACTTGAGAAGAAATTTGGGATTATGGGGAATCAGCTTTACCACCATGCCTGGGGAATTGATTTATCGGAAATTGGTGCACCCATTATGCAAGGACAAATTAGCTACGGGAAAAGCCAGATATTGCTGCGAGATTATAAAGAAATCCACGAAATAAAATCCGTTCTCCTTGAAATGTGTGAGGATGTAGCAAAAAGAGCCAGAAGCAATCATCATGCAGGAAGAACCATCACTTTAGGAATTTCTTACAGCAAAGATGAATTTGGCGGTGGTTTTCAACGATCTCGAACAATCGAAAACCCAACAAATGTAACGATGATTATTTATCAGGTCTGCCTTGAATTATTTCACGAAAACTACCGGGGACAAACGGTTAGACAAATTTCTGTTTCTATTACAAAATTAGAGAATGATTATGAAATGCAATTAGATTTATTTGACACAGGCGGGTGGAAAAAAAGGAAGCTTGGCTATGTTGTCGATACGATTCGAAATCGCTATGGCTCGACCGCCATCTTGCGTGCTGTTTCCTACACCTCTGGGGGTACAGCCCTAAAGCGCGCTAATTTACTTGGTGGACATAAAAAATAAGAAATGAGGTGGATTGATGTTAAAACAAATTCGATTAAAAGAGGAAAGCATTCCTTCCAAAAATACTTATCCCTTTATAATCCCTGCACTCCGCCATTTTAGCTCCCTTGATTTTAAAAAGAAGGTGACGTTTTTTGTTGGGGAAAATGGCTCTGGAAAGTCTACCTTGCTTGAAGCTATTGCCTATCAATGCCAATTTAATACAGCAGGCGGTGGCAGAAATAACAGCTATGATGTTCATTCTTCCCAATCCGATTTGGGAGAATATCTACAGTTATCATGGTCTCCTACTAAGCTTACGAACGGATTTTTTCTGCGGGCGGAATCCTTTTATGAATTTGCTACACATATTGATCAACTAGAAAGTGCGAATAAATATGCGAGTTATGGCGGAAAATCATTATTACAGCAGTCCCATGGCGAATCCTTCCTATCTCTCTTTCTTCACCGTTTTAAAGGAGAAGCGATTTATTTATTAGATGAGCCGGAAGCTGCGCTATCACCACAACGGCAATTAAGCTTTCTCCGCATCCTCCATGATTTAGCAGAGACCGAAGAATGCCAATTTATTATTGCGACTCATTCTCCGATTTTATTAGGCTATCCGAATGCGACAATTCTTAGCTTTGATGGCGACCAAATGGAGGAAGTCGAATACGAAAATACAGAGCATTATCAAATTACCAAATACTTTTTACAATATCGAGAGAAAATGCTGCGAGATATATTGGAGGAAGAAATAGAGGGTATGTAAAAATTGGATATTCTCCTCTTAATCAGTAAATAGTATAACTATCTGATTACTTAAGGAGATTATTATGATTGGATTATTACTCTCTGTCTTTATCTTTAATTTTATTGCCTATATAACGAATAAAAAATTAACGCATAATCAAATTTTACATATATGGATATTTACTATCGCTTTTCAACTGCTGTTTGATTTATATATTGATGTAGGATACCATGCCTACTGGTACTTCAGTAAATCAGAGGTGGATTGGGAATCAATCATTCATATTTTACTATTGGTACCACCTGTAAATATTATTTTCCTAAATCTTTATCCGATGAAGAAAAAGATTCTATATAAAATTTTATTTATTTTCATGTGGAATCTTATCATTGTAGGATATGAATGGTTCACTTTATTACCATCACCATGGGGATATTTTCATTATGGCTGGTGGAAAATCTCCTACTCCTTTTGCATCAATCCCATTTTACTATTTATTTTAATAAAATATTATAAGCTAGTAACCAAACTGGAGAAGAAATCCCGTTCGGCGACGGAATGATTATTCTGTTGCTTCTTGAGATCATAACGAATACTCCTTTAGCGACTCCCTCTTTTCTTTCTTCTACAGTTTGACTTAAAATGATGAAACGTTTTATTCTATACACCGATTAAAACAGCCCTTATACCTATTGACTTCACTATTCCGAACGGAAATCAGGACTATCAACTCATATTTTTTTATAAAGTAATAAAAAAATACGACTTTATACCTTGAATTAACCGAATAAAGTGGTAAAATTAAATTTGGGCAAATTTTACGAAAGTAAAAGACGCAAAGCCACGGGCCTAACGCAATTGCTATGGTAGCCGGGTTGCCAAGATTATACATATATCTTGTTGAAAAATCTTCCTGTCTAATTTGCCTTATAAAATTAGAAAAGAGGAATGTTATGTTTTATCCAACCGTTGTAACTGAAAAGCCGTGTATTAGACATGTTGTAAAGGACAAGAATTACTGTATGTGTGGTTCGAAATACAAATCGTATTCTACCTTTAAAAAATCAGACTTTAAGCGAATTGAATTCAAGCAGCTTACAGATATCACCTGTCCTTACTGCCAGTCCATCATTAATTAATGATGGATTTTTTCCTTTTTCCCCTCTTCGCAGAAAACTCAACTACATAAACAATTTCTATACTCATTCCGCTTCGAATACATTTTTAGGATAATCTCAAAAAATTCACGGAAAATAAAAGCGATTTCATTTTTAATGAAAAACTTTTAAAATGGAGATGACAGCCTATGTCGATTGTCTTTTTACGAATATGCATGGTTCTGATTAGTTGGGGAAGCTTATTGTTTCTTCCGAAATCGATTATCAAAAAGTTTCTTCCTGTTACTTTTTTCTCTGCGTCTATTCTTTTAATCGAGACGCTTTTATCGCTTATCTTTAAATGGTGGAAAGTAAAAGGCGGATTAAATTCTTTAGTCGCAGATGCATTGGGATTTATATTCGGCCCTTTTGTAGCGATTAATATTTGGATATTTCATTTAACACATAAGAAGTTTCTACTATACACACTAATAAACTTCATAATGGATCTTATTTTTGCTTTTCCATTAAATACATTTTTTCAAAAAGTAGGCTTTTATAAATTAAAGAAATTCACCTCTATTCATTTATTCTTTATTTCATATGGCCTGTCTTTTCTTAATTACTGGTTTCAAAAATTTATTGTATCAGATAAAAATATAGAGAATGCTCACTAAGAAGCATTCCCTAATCTTTATCTGGCTTCCCATTCAGCAACTTCTTTACGGACAAGTGGAGCTACTTCTGTTCCAAGCAATTCAATTGCTCTAAGCACTTGATCATGGGGCATGCTGCCAACGGGAACGTGGAGCATAAACCGAGTAATGCCTACATTTTTGCGAAGAGCAATAATCTTGTCTGCGACCGTGCGCGGATCTCCTACATACAGTGCACCGTTTTCACTCCGCGCTGCATCAAAAGTCTCTCTTGTATAGGCTCCCCATCCTCTTTCTTTTCCAAGAACATTCATGGCATATTGTGTGGATGGGAAGAACGCATCTGCAGCACTTTCTGTTGTCTCTCCAACAAATCCATGGGAATGAGAAGCAACCGTTAATTTCTTCGGATCGTGGCCGACATGCTCTCCTGCACGGTAATAAAGGTCAACAAGTGGAGCAAACTGCGCTGGATTCCCTCCAATAATCGCTAACACTAATGGTAAACCAAGGATACCGGCACGGACAACGGACTCACTGTTCCCACCACTTCCAATCCAAATCGGCAATGGATCCTGTACTGGCCGAGGATAAACCCCAAGATTATTAATACTTGGACGATGCTTTCCACTCCATGTCACTTTTTCAGATGCCTGTAATTTTAAAAGCAAATCTAATTTTTCATCAAATAATTCATTATAATCATTTAAATCATAGCCAAAGAGCGGAAATGATTCGATAAAGGAGCCGCGACCTGCCATAATTTCGGCACGTCCATTTGAGAGTCCGTCCAATGTTGCAAAATCTTGAAATACTCGAACTGGATCATCAGAGGAAAGAACGCTAACTGCACTTGTTAAGCGGATCCGGCTTGTTTGTGTAGCTGCCGCTGCTAAAATCAGCGCAGGTGCTGATGCCGCGTAATCCTTTCGATGATGCTCCCCTACTCCAAAGACATCTAATCCCACTTTATCTGCTAAAATTATTTCCTCTACTACTTGACGAATTCGTTCTGCATGACTAACGACCTTCCCTGAATGAGGGTCTGGTGTCGTTTCCACAAATGTACTTATTCCTATCTCCACTATTGTATATCCCCCTTAATCAAAAGCAAAAAATCAAACTAGGTACTACTTCTCTAATTAAAACAGGAGATGTCTCGAATTACAACTATTGTGTGCTACTGATAAAAAAGTAATGAACTTCCTGCTCCTTTCCCTTACAATAAGGGAAACATACATCATTTAACTGGAGGGATACGATGTTTCAGCATACAATCGATAAAGATTTAGCATTAAGAGTGTTTCGTTTAGACGATGCGGAAGAATTTTTTCAATTAACGATTAA
Organism: Niallia sp. Sow4_A1; assembly: GCF_052116745.1. Lineage (NCBI taxonomy): Bacteria > Bacillati > Bacillota > Bacilli > Caryophanales > Bacillaceae > Niallia > Niallia sp. Sow4_A1. The sequence continues at coordinate 25,039 of NZ_JBQKKM010000037.1, forward strand.
AAATAAAGCCTATTTAAAAGAGTGGCTTGGCTGGCTCGATTATACGAACACAGTAGAAGATACGAAAGAAAATATTCGTGGAAGATTGCAAGGAATGGTGGAAACAGGTGGCTATCCAAAATCAGTAGCTATTTCTTATAAGGGAAAAATTGCTGGAACGATTGGCTACAATGAGATTAACCGTACAAGCAGAATTGGGAAAATCGGCTATTGGTTAGGAGAAGAATATCAAGGAAAGGGAATTATGACAAAAGCATGCGAAGCATTCATTACATATGGCTTTACAGAATTAGATCTTAATCGGATCGAAATTGCCGCAGCAACCGGGAACAAGAAAAGCAGAGCCCTGCCAGAAAGACTAAAATTCACAGAAGAAGGTACGATTAGACAAGCCGAATGGCTTTATGATCATTATGTAGACCATGTTATCTATGGACTGTTACGTGAAGAATGGGCAAGAAATCATAGCTGATTTGCTTGGAGGGATAAAATGAAAATCATGGAAGTCAGCCCCTTTTCAGAGGATGCAAAAATGCTCATGGAGGAATTATCCTCAACCCTTGAATTTCTAACAGGAAGCAGTGGGCAAAATTCAATTCAATTAGTTGATTTGACGAAACCAAACGCGAAATTCGTTGTTGCGTATGAAAAAGGAATGCCTGTTGGTTGCGGTTCCTTTCGCCCACTCACTCCTGACATTGCCGAAATAAAAAGGATGTATGCGAAATATCCTGGTCAACAAATTGGAAAAACGATCCTTCTGCATTTAGAAGCATTAGCCAAAAAATCCGGCTACAAAAAAATCTGGTTGGAAACAAGAGTAAAAAACAGAAATGCTGTTGCATTCTATCAGAAAAATGGCTATAGCAAAATAGAAAATTATGGGAAATATGAGCATATACCAGAAGCTATATGCTTTGCAAAAGTCTTAGATTAGATGCTCCAATACTATTAGACATAACAAAAAAGGATGGGATACGATTGTTTTATAAACTGACAAAAAAACAACAAGATGATATGATTGCCGATATTCAATTCTTCTTTTCTGAAGAAAGAGAGGAAGACATCTCCGAATTCGCTGCTGAAAGAGTGTTAGACTTCGTGAAGGAATCCCTTGCTCCCCATTTTTATAATGCTGGGGTTAAAGACGCAAGAAAAATAGTCGAAGAAAGAACTAGCGCTCTTGAAGACGAGCTATTAACACTAGAAAGACCGCTTAAATAAGGGCTCTCTATCTTCTACTTCAATCCAAGGGTGAGAGTAAGCTCTCCCCTTCTTTTTGTTCTTTTTCAAAAATTAATTCCATCGTTAAAGCCATCCCACCATTTCCAAAAGGCGGCGTTAGGATACTATGAAGCTGCCCGCCCTTTTTTCCGTCTCCTTACACGAAATATACTTCTTATTGGTTTCATGCTTTTTTCTTACATAAATTTATTTATTTGGCATATATTATAAACGAACAAATGTTCTGAAAAACCTTTAAAAAGAACAAACGTTCTGTTATTATATGGAGTATAGAAGGAGTGTGTTTTTCATGATTAAAGACCGTGGAACAAAAAAATGGGTGGCGATGATGCTGCCAGAACATGTTGCTGCTGTGAAAGAAGAACTATTAAATGAGAAAAAGGTGAAAAAACCAGAATTAGATCAAGAAAAGCTAAATGACATCGATTTACTGATTCACGAAGGAATGGAGTACCATTTATCCCTAAAATTCTCCTTATTCAAACAGGGTTTTATCGAAATACTGATTGGAAGAACAGTTTTTATTGACTACATAAAAAAAGAGCTTCGAATCGAGGATGAAAACAATACCATTCACTACATTCCGTTTCATATGCTAATCGATGTGGAACGTCGATAATTTAGAGGAAGACATCATGAATAGACTATCAAAGGAAGAAATAAAAATACTGGAGCATCTCATTTATTTACCTCTCTTACTAGCTGTTTTAGAAAGAGATTACCAGCAAGCAAAAACAACTCCCTTTAAGTTAAACCAAGTCTATATAAACCTTATAGAAAATACAATGTTAAAAGTCCAAGCCGATTTAAAAGGATTCAAGGAGAAATTGTATAAAAATAACATGAAACTGGTAAAGGGAAATACAGATAAAAGCTTTACCGAATATCATTATTATGTGGCCAACTATCATGAAGTCCGTCGTTATACTAATGCGGTATTAAAAGCAAATACGGAAAAGCTATTATGCTACTATTTGTTTAAGGAAAATGCTGGTTAATTAGCAAGAATCTTTGAAAAGCTACAAATGAATCTCCCTCACCATAAAAAAGCAATGTCCTCCTACAAGTAGGAAAGCATTGCTTTTATCCCTTATCCATACACTTTAATTATTTCGTGAAAAAAGAATCGGAATACAAACTATTTTGTTCGTTATCCATCCTCTACTACGATATTCCATATATGTACGGCATATAAATCTTCTATTGTTTACGATTGCTAAAAAAGTTATGTGAGCTTACTAATTGCTTCCATAATAGCTGACACATCCTCTTCTTTCTTTACTGTGAATAAATAATCAGCTTCTCCTGCTATTGGAGCAAATGCCTCCATACCTGTTTCCTTGTTTTGACGAGCAAGCACCTCATCATAAGAGCAGGCAGTTCTTAAACGAAGTGTATCACGGTTGGTTGTGGCAATTCGCTCTTTTAATAGGGTTAACGGAAGCTCAAAATGAACAAGAACAGAAGTAAAATCATGTTTTTTATAATAGGAAAGCAATTCCTTGCGACTTGCCTGATTACGATTGGCATTGCTCAAAATAAGATGACAATCCGAGTGATGAACGGCATAATCAACAATCAATTTTGTCAAAGCATGCTTTATATGATTGGTTCCACCTTCTGGCACCAGCTTTTCATAGTGGGTCTGTAAAAATTCACTATGGTTATCTTGGTCGACAACAACCGCGTTTTCAAGCCTGTTTTCCAGCGCTTTTGCAAATGTCGTTTTCCCGCTATGAGTCATGCCAACCGTCATGATGACTAATCTGCTCATCCTTTTCCCCCCTCCATAAATTAGTTAATACCTTCATTTTACAAAAAACAACTATCTTTTCCCATCAAAATGCCTTTGCTAAAACACTAGAGACTTTAGGAGTAGATTGGGGTAAAATCCTCCCTGTTCCAAACTATGATATAAACAAATATCCAGAATGTTGAAAATACGTGAAAATGGGCTTCCATAATGCGCAATTTAATTTCCGCCTTGATAATACAAGAATGGGTGAAATCTTCCAAGGAACAACGCCGAGCAGAAATAATGGCAACTTAAATGTTGTCCCACCACCACAAGGACATCCCGTTCCAGAGTTACCAAATATGCCGGATGAGCATGCATCTGAACTTGCTGATTTAAATAATTAATTCTATCCAACAAAAGGGAGAAGCATGGTGCCTCTTCCTTTTTACTTGCCTTTTTCTACTTTAATTTTAAAAATAATGCATGCAACAAATTGATAATCTACGTCTATTGCCTTTAGCATACAAAAATCGCCCTACTCAGGATGAAATGAGTAGAGCTTTTGTGTGTTCCTAGCTGGCAAAAATATTGGTTGTCCATCCTCTTTATCTTATGCACTATGTGTAATTTTGGATATAGGAAAATACATTTTTTATTCCTAATTCCCTTTGAATATACATAATATACAAGGAACCAAATTAGATTTTTCTCTAAAAACATATCTTTTTCTGCAAAGTAATTATATTACCAGAAAGGAGTTACTCTGATGTTTCCCATCTTTTTGGAGTTTATTTCGCAGATAATCTTGATGATTTTTCCAAGTGAGAAATACAAAATCTAATGAATAGGAGGAATATAATTTAATATCGCCATCTATTATGGGATAGTGATATTTTCAAAAAATGTTCTTCCTAAGCAAAATCATTACATACATAAACACAGTTCTAAAACATTTTTTTAGAATCATTTTCTGTATTTATAAAACAAAAATAAAATGTAAATAATTACTATTTATATTATGGGTGTTTACTGGTAAAATGAAGGAAAAATTATACAATGTTAGGAGAAATGATCAATGTGATTGGATTATTAATTTCCGTACTTCTTTTTAACTTCTTTGCCTTTCGGTTGAATAAGCATTTAAACAAGAATCAGATACTACATATTTATATTTTTTCTATCGCATTTCAATTATTATTTGATATAATTATCGATTTTAAGCTGCATGCATATTGGTATTTTACGATAGAAATAGAATGGCATGTTTTATTATATGCTATCTTTCTAGTACCTCCTGTCAATATAATTTTTCTCAATTATTTTCCATTCAAAAAATCTATTTTACATAAAATAACCGCAATCCTACTATGGAATATTGCATTCCTACTCTATGAATTCCTTACTCTATCTCCAGAGCCTTGGGGCTACTTCCATTATGGCTGGTGGAAATGGTGGTACTCGGCTTTACTTAATCCAGTTTTACTAGTAATCGTCATTAAGTATTATCGTTATATACAGAAAATAGAAAGTTCGGTATAACGTTAAACATTGGTTAAATTATCGTTAGCTGCTTTACATATATTTTTTTCCTTTAGGTAATACTATGATTAATAATTATCTAATGGAGCAGGTGAAGATTGGATGAATATGGAAAGGTGGATTTTAATAGGAATCATTGCAATAAGCATCCTTGCCCTTTTCTTTCTTGTTCCCAAAAATAAAGCTAGAGAAGCTTGGATGATATTTTTATCTCTGCAGATCATCACTTGGCCAGCTGGATTACTTGCAGTGGAATGGAACATGATTGATTATCCTATTCAGCTTTTCTCCTTCGCAAACGAATTTAATCGATCAAGCTTCACCTTTGAATTTTTCCTTTTTCCCGTAACAGCAATTATGTTTAATTTATATTACCCGAAAAAAATAAAAAAAACAGGGACCTTTTTTTATTATTTTCTCTTTGCTGGCTTTTTCACCTGCCTGGAAGTCATCATTGAGCGACATACCGAGCTCGTGAACTATATAAGCTGGCATGGATCTTATACGCTAATAACAGTTATGGTTACCTTATTTCTTAATCATACTTATTATCATTGGTTTAAAAAAGGGGTAAAAGGAACAGAGACAAATGAATAAAGAACTAGTTATTTTAATTTTCTCATGGATTACTTGTTTATTTTTGCTCATTAAATTTATTCCGAAAGAGAAAAAAAGGTATTTCCAAATTATTTTTTTGTTTGCTCATGCAACAGCCTGGATATTTCAATATATCCAAGTAAATATAGGGTTAGTAAGTTTTCCTTATCGAGAATTTGAACAGGCAACCAAAATGAGTTTTTCCCTCTATTATGTGGTTTTGCCAACTTTCGCTGTTTTTTTCATGCTTTTTTATCCAGAAAAGCAGAATTGGATGAGAAAATGGATTCATTATCTAATTTTTTGCAACGGTATGCATCTTTATATGTTTTTAGTGGAGAGACATACTGAGCTTGTTCATGATATAAACTGGCATTGGTGGTTTGCTGTCACGATCGACCTATGTATATTATACCTTGTAAAAACATTTGCTTTCTGGTTTAGGAAAGGTTTAAGTGAATCGTCTGACTAAAAAAGCCAAAGTCCACTAAAGGATTTTGGCTTTAAAAATTATGCTAATAAAACAAACATTCAACATCTCACATATTTACGCTTAAAGCCAAGTATGCCTCTATCTAAATCCTTTTGAATTCTTTCTGACACATTTGACATCGTGCTTTTTTTCTTGCCTTTCTTGATTTCAACTAGACCAACCTCTTTAGCCGTTTCTACTGCTTTTTCATGAAGGGGCACATAGGATATGGCAACGGTGTAGATAAAGTTATTCATAGCTGATTTCACCGTATCTGGAGATTGATGAATCGTATTTTTCACTTGATCAAGCATACTTGCAAGCTTGCTTTCACTAAATTCAAAGTCCTGTCTATTTCCTAACAGCCAGCAATAACAGCTCCAGCCTGCAGACATTCGCAGTTCTTCTCCGCTTTGAATCCATTTATCGGCAACCGCTTGCGCAAAATCCGTTTCTGCTAAAGACACGGCCACCACATAATCTGACAGCATAAAGAAATAGGCCGCATCTATCCAGCGTTCAAAATCTTCCTCTGTCATGATATCTGGATCACAAATGACACCAGCAAAATACATCGCATCATAGTTGCCCGTTGCGTATAGCTCTTCTGCTAACGGTTGATTCTTCTTAATTTTCCGAGCAATTGGCTTCATCGCACCAGTAGCTACGCCAAATACTGGCTCGTTTGCACCATTGCCCATATAAAGCTTCTTCGTCCTTTCCTTCCCAAGTGCTTCTAACTCTTGCATCACTGTTTCAAACTCCATTGGTTCCCTTCCTCCTAATGATATAGTATCTTCTAATTATTCGTTCCCTTTATATCTTTCTTCTACCATATAAGCCATAGATTAGATTTAGCAGGAATTATCTATTTGTATATTGAATATGTACTAAAGCTATTTTATTTACAAAGAAGGAGAATTGTCAATGGAGCGCGTATTTCCACTTATTGAAACAGAGCGTTTAGCTTTACGAAACGTAAGCGCTAATGATGCTAAGGATATGTTTACCTACCTATCTGATCAAGATGTTGTTCAACATATGGGGCTAGAACCATATAAGTCTTCTGAAGAAGTGATGGAAGAAATTAATTGGTATAAATCAATCTGGAAAAACGGCACTGGAATCAGATGGTGCATTACATTAAAAGACGAAGATACCGTGATTGGCAGCTGTGGATTTTTGAATATGCAGCAGAAACATTATAAAGCAGAAATAGGATATGAACTAAGCAGAAATTATTGGGGGCAAGGCATTGCTAGCGAGGCTTTAGAAGCTGTGCTTGCCTATGGCTTCAAGCATTTGAACTTAGAAAGAATCGAAGCATTAATCGAACCATTAAATACCTCTTCGCAAAGATTAGTCGAAAAACATGGCTTTCTAAGAGAAGGATTATTAAGACATTATGAATATACTTGCGGGAAATTTGATGATTTATACATGTACTCTATCCTTAAAGGAGATTTTCCTTCTTTAAAGCATACTAAATAGATATTCATACAAAGAATCAGCCCTCCTTTTCCATGTAAAATTCAACATTAACTCTGCCTCCTTTGGTTAAACTAATATAAAATCAAAGGAGACAAAAGTATGAGGAAACGCAAGCGTGATGAAAACATATTAAGAATTTTATGTATCATAGGAATAGGTGCTTTTTTTAACCTACTTCGAAAGCCTCCATTAAAGGATTGGCTCATTATTTTCTTGGTGAAAAGTTATATAGCTTCCATTTTAGATAATCTTTTGGTAAAAAAAGGGTATCTCGTCTATCCAATAAAATTAATCAAAACCTTTGATGTGAGCGTATTATTCAGCTATCTTCTTTTTCCAGTAACATGTATCTATTTCAATCAAGTAACGAAAAATTCAAGTATCATCGGCATATTGATAAAGTGCTTATTCTTTAGCCTTCCTTCTGCACTTGCTGAATATTGGATAGAAAGAAAGACTAACTTAATTCGATATAAAAAAAATTGGAATTCCACTTATAGTTTTCTTTCCATTGCAGGAACCTTTTTATTTGTGCGTTTTGTAATCGTTTTAGTTCGAAAAGCTGCGAATAAGCAGGCAGAAGAAGCCTAATATTTTCATTTAGTTATTGTATTTTTCCACATAAACATTCCTCATTTTAAAGGAATTTCTTCTTTTTTATCGAAGTAATTTTATAATCCAAAATAAAGGTGGAATGTTTATGCATTCAATTATTTCTCCTATCATATGTAAAATAAATAATGTGTTTATACATGTTAGCAACCTCGAAGAATCAGCAAAATGGTATAGCGACTTACTTGGGCTTCCATTTCATAAGAGCAATGTAAAATCACCAGTATATAATATTCCTCTTCCTTCCGAAACAGGACTGACATTGGATGATCACACTTTCGATCCAGACTTTAAGCTCCAGCCCTCGGAACATGTTTTATTTAATTTTTTCGTTCGGGATATTGATGAAGCATATGAATTTGTAAAAAGCAAAGGAATTATCATTGTTAAAGAAATAGAGCGAATTGGCGATTTTGCTTATTTTAACTTTAAAGACTTAGATGGAAATGTACTAATGATTTGTAATAATTAATGAATATAACTTAAAATCAATGCAGCAATTCTTTGCTGCATTGATTTTACTTATATATCTTGTATTTTATCCCTTTTTAATACTAATTGTTAATATCTCAAGTTAGAATTAACCTGAAATATATAACAACTAAGGAAGACTTAAATCCGCTTCGTTCTTAAAGCAAACTTTCTTCTACTACCTTCATTTTATAAAAATATTCTTGTTTATTCATTAACTCCCTATAAGAACCGCACTCGACAATTCCCCCTTGATCCATTACAATAATTTGATCCATATGATCTAATTCCTGTAAACGATGGCTAACTAAAATGAATGTATCCTGTTCAGCACACTCAAAAATTTCCTGATAAATATTTTGTTCTGTCTGTGCATCAAGTGATGACGTTGGCTCATCTAGTAACCATAAATGCCCTTTTTTCAAAAATGCTCTAGCAATAGCCAAACGTTGTTTTTCTCCCCCTGAAAGATTTTCTCCTTTTTCTAACACGCGATGCTCTAGCGAAAAATGTTCTAACCTTGCCTTTTTTAATGCCGCTTCCATTTGTTCGTCACTAAGCTGTGATCCAGCTAATTGAAGATTATCACGAATAGTTCCATAAAAATAATAATTTTCCTGTAAGACAACTCTAGTTTGTTCCCAAATTGCCTCGCTGGATACTGTCGATGTGTCAAAATCTCCCCAATAAATTTTTCCAGCATCTACATGTTGTAGCTTTAAGATAAGCTGAAGCAAGGTGGATTTTCCAGAGCCACTCGCACCAACAATCGCCGTCTTTGACCCGGCTGGCATCATAAATGATAAGTTTGGAATCGTTCTACGCCAATTTCCCGTGTAAGTGAATTGAATGTCTATAAACGCTAATGATGGTGCGAGGCTAGGTAATTCATTAATAGTAGACTCCCTTTTATCTTCTATGAAACTCAGATCTTCTACTACTTCATATAAACGTGTAGATGCATCTCTACTTTCTTGCATATAAATAGGAAAAACCGCCATCGGTGCAGCAGGCTCAAAGACAGTTAGAGAAATCATGACAAGCATTGCCAAAAATATCCCTTCAAGCATCCCATTAGTAACAAAATATGCTCCAGCTCCTATGACAAACCAACTTGTAACAAACGTTATAAAACCATTAAACGATTGACTAGACACTTTATTTAAATTTTCTACTTTTTGTTGATTAATATACAATTCAGAGTGACTCAAAAGCTGTTGTTGTTTACTTGGTAATTGATGAAACAGCTTTAATTCACGAAATCCATACATTACCTCTGTAATGTAAGTTGATAGATCACCACGATCCTGCCTAACTTTCCCTTTAATTTTGACTTGCTTTAGGGAAAATAGTGCTGGAATGATAATCGTCGTTAGGAAAAATCCAAGTAATAGAATCAAAGCAATGGCGATGGAATAAAAACTAGTAAATAAGATAGTACTAACAAAAACAAGTAAGAGCACTAGCGGTGGATAAAACACCCTTAAAAAGAAATTTTGAAGGCTTTCTACATCTCCGACAACACGCGCAAGTAAATCCCCGCTTCTGTATTTGTGAAAAATTTGTGGAATAAGTGGCGTTAGTTTTCCAAAAAAAGTTACTCGTAAATTACTTAGAATCGTAAATGTCGCTCTATGAGAATAAAGTCGCTCTCCATATTTCGCTCCTGCCTTAACAAGACCGAGTAACTTTACTGTCGAAGTCAATATTATCAATGTATAAAAAGGAGGAATTAATGCAGACTTAGATATTAGATAACCGCTTGCAGCAAACAAACCTACACTGCTAGTTCCAGCAATAAATCCACAAATGACAGCAATGCTAATATCTTTTTTCTCCATTAACATCAATTTAATTATTTTCTGCAGTGCACTCACTTTTGACTCCTCCTTTTTTGGATCATTACTAACTCCTTATATGCGGGTGAAATTTTTAATAATGATTCGTGTGTACCAACAGCTAGTAGCTTTCCATTTTCTAAAAAAAGAATTTGGTCAGCATTTTTTATCGTATGTAAACGATGCGCAACGGTAATAACCGTTGCTGTCTCATTTAATTTTTGGATTGATTGTTGTAAGATTTTTTCAGTAGCTAAATCCAGCCCACGTGTTGGTTCATCCAACAATACAATATGAGGTTTTTTTAGAAAAGCACGTGCAATGGATACTCTTTGCTTTTCACCGCTAGAAAGCCCCCTTCCAGCTTCACCAATTCTAGTTTCAAACCCATTTTCTAATGATTCAATCAATGAAGCGATCCCTGCTAATTGTGCTGCCGCTTTAATTGCTTCCATGCCAACTTCTTCTGTAGTTCCCATCGCAATATTTTCAGCTATCGTTCCTGAAAAAATATAAGGGTTTTGCGATATATAAGAAATTTTCTCTAACCAAGAGAATTCTGTATACTTTGTGAGCTCTTCTTCATTAATGTAAATCGCTCCCTTCTCAGGAGTAATCATACCTGCTAATAAATGAAGTAAGGTTGTCTTTCCTGCTCCACTAGCGCCAACAATAGCAATTTTTTGCTTAGGTAAAAAAGAAGCTGTCACAGATTCTAATTGAAAGTTAGTATTTGCGTAAGTGAAATTCACTTGATTGAGCTCAATGGTTGGTGGCACTTCCCACTCTGGAAAAATTTGTTCCCCCCATATAGTAGGTTCATCTTCTTCGTCAAATACTTCTAATACTTTTTTAGCTGCTCCCATGCTGCTTCTACCATTATGAAACGTTACTCCAAGTTCTTTTAATGAACTATAAAATTCCGGAACCAATATTAAAATCAAAAATGCAGTAAAAAAGGAGAGACTTTCATATATAATTATTTGAATAGCAAGTTCTAGTGCTACTATCCCAATACTCAACATCGATATAAGTTCAAGGGCAAAAGATTGTGTAAATGCAATCTTCAATATTTCTAGCGTAGTATCGCGAAAACTTACACTACTTTTTTCTAATTCTTCTTTTTGTCGAATTGTTTGTGCAAATAGCTTTATAGTTACTAACCCTTGTAAAGTTTCTAAAAATTTAGCAGAAAAAGAAGCTAATTTCTCTAACTTCTCTTCTGCTTTTTTTCGTGTTTTGATACCAATTACTATCATATAAATAGGAATAAATGGGGCACAGACCATTAAAATAATCCCTGAATTCATATGCTGTGTGGAAATAACAATAAGCATTAGAATCGGCACAAATATACTTTGCATAACCTGAGGGATAAACTGACTATAAAAACTATCCATCTCATCCACACCATCAAGTAGCATACTTACTTTTTCCCCAGTCTGACCTTTTTCAGCTAGTTGGACAGAATTAGAAACATACTTCTTTAATAACTTCTTACGCGTATCTCCCTTGACATCGCTTGCAATCAAAACACCAATCCGTTTACTTATATAATCCATACTAGACCTTACAAATAGAATGAGGAGTAACGCTATCAACCACGGTATAACTGCTGAAAATGTTTGTTTTTTTAGAAAAACACCATCGACAATACTTGTCATCACGTAAGCCTGTGCAACTATTGCGAGTCCAAGGATCAATGTGAGACCCATTAAAAAATAAACCTTCTTCTTATGAATCCAAACCGTTTTCTTTAAATTTCCCATGAACAATTCAGCCCTCTAATCTATAATTTAGCGTATTCTTCATTTTTTTCCTTTGGCATAATCTGCATCAAATAAAAAGAGGCGCATCAATAAGATTAGAGAAGGAATTAATAATAAAAGTCCCCCAATAAAGGCAATTATAAGCGCCATTGCCATAGATGAATTTGTAACACTATCTTCAATATTGATGTATGGATAGAGTAAATAGGGATACTTAGCCATTCCGTATCCGAAAAAGGCAAAGAGAAACTGCAGCATAATAGCAATAAATGCAATGCCATAATTTCTGCCAATATATAATAGGCTAATCCCAATGATGAAAAAGCCCATCGATAAGCCAAATATCCACCATAAATCCAACATATTTTCATAGTTGACCTGGTTTCTCTGACTTAAAGCAATCATCGTTGTCAACGCCATAATAATGGTTGGTGTTGCCCAAAATAATGCCCATTTACGTACTAACAGTAGTGCTGCTATATCTTTTGCTCTTGATGCATAATAGGTGATAAAGCTTGCACTAATAAATAAAACAGAAACAATAGCTAACGCAACAATACTCCATGCTAATGGACTGGTAAATAATTCTAAATACTTTAACGAAACTTGACCGTTTTGTTCAGAAATATATCCTCCTTCTGAAATCGTTAAGGCGACCGATAACGATGCCGGGATGAATAGCCCTGTAGCTCCATATAGAAACATATAAACATTACTTTGTTTTGAACCATAATTTTCAAAAGCATAAAAGGAACCTCGAATTGCTAGCAAAATAATCCCAAAACTTGCAGGCACAAGTAAAGCGGATCCATAATAATATGCCGTAGATGGGAAAAAACCGACGATTCCTACAAAAAAGAAAACTAAAAACACATTCGTAACTTCCCAAACAGGCGATAAATAGCGCGAAATTATTTGATTAATGATATGATCTTGCTTCGTAATCTTTGCATAATATGCAAAAAAACCTGCTCCAAAATCAATCGATGCTACAATGAGATAACCGTATAAAAACAGCCACAAAACCGTAATCCCAATTACTTCATAGCTCATTTTTCAATTCCCTCTTTCCATTCAGGGTAATGCTTCTCTAACTCCACTTCAGCTGGATTGTCTTTAAATAATTTTCGCAAGGTTATCGTAAATAATGTACCGAGCACTATATACAATGCTAGAAATAGAAAAAACATATGCAGGATATAAGGAGAAGAAGTTGCTGCCTCATCAACCGTCATATATCCTCTTACTATCCAAGGCTGTCTTCCTAGCTCTGCAAAAAGCCATCCAAGTTCTACAGCTAACATTGCAAGTGGTCCACTTATCGCAAGTAGCCAAAGCATTAATTTACTGTGCACATTCCAGCGCTTAAGCCTCCTTAAAACAATATATAAAAAGGAAATTCCTAATAAGAAGAAACCAATAGATACCATTGAATCAAATAGATAGTGTATGATTAATGGGGGTCTTTCCTGTTCTGGTGTTTCTTCCAATCCAGTTACCTCGCTCATAAAGTCACCATGTGCTAAAAAGCTTAGAAATCCTGGTACGCGAATCGCTCCAACGATTTCATTATCCTTATTCAACCATCCAAAAAGGAGAAGATCAGCATTCTCCTCTGACTCAAAAAGCCATTCTGCGGCAGCTAGTTTCTCAGTCTGATGTTTTGCTAAATATTTTGCTGACACATCACCGGCTAATGCAGTAATTACCGAAAATATAAACATAGCAATAACCGTCATTTTTAATGCTTTTTTATGATATTCATGAGCACCTTTATTCCTTATTAACGCAATTGCGGCAATAGTTGCTAAAATAGCGGCTACAGTTAAATAGGAACCTCCCAATACGTGAAAAATTCTAGTTGGAGATGATGGATTCAACATTGCTTTTAATGGATTAACAGCAACAAATTCCCCATCCACCATCGTAAATCCATTAGGCGAGTTCATAAACGAATTTACTGTCGTTATAAAGACCGCAGACATCCCCGCACCGATAACGACCGGTAGCGTTAATAGCCAATGTGTATACTTCCCTTTAAACCGATCCCAAGTATATAAATAAATCCCCAAGAAAATAGCTTCAAAGAAAAACGCAAAAACTTCCATAAATAACGGCAATGCAATTACATTCCCTGCAAGCTGCATAAAGTTTGGCCAGACTAAAGATAACTGTAGAGCAATGGCTGTTCCAGTCACTACTCCAATTGCAACAGTTATTACAAAGCCTCTTGACCATCTTTTCGCTAGCAATTCATAATGCTTGTCTTGTTTTCTAATACCGACTAATTCAGCTATTGAAATAAACAATGGTACTCCTACCCCAAGTGTCGCAAAGATTATATGAAAAAGCAGGGTCATTGCTGTAATCAATCTACTAATCGTGACCGTATCAAAATCCATATTTTCTCTCCTATTCATTTTAAATTAGTGAATTATTGAGCATAATTATGCCATATTATATCGATATAGGATTGCTGTACTTTTATAAATCTATCCTCATTTTACTAAAGATTCCCTTTTAGAATACCCACATTATTTAAAACTTATGTATGGACAAGGTAGATAGAAATAGGTACCTATCTAGCCTCTATTGATTAAATCAAAAACTATTTTCAGTTAAAATCACTTTTATTACCTCATTGGAATTTTATATAAACATAACACTTTGATAACACCACTTTTTTCCATTTGTTCAACTTAATGTTGACGATATTAGAACAATAATAGTTTAGTCAACTACTTCTTTTAGCTAATCAATAAATACTTATAATATTTCCATCCAAGTCTTCACTGCTGTTGCTAAAATTAAAATTCCCATTATTCCTTGTAAGACCCTTGTATTCACCTTTTTTCCAACGTTAGCTCCTATAGGTGAAGCAATCAGACTGGCAACAACCAAAATAAGAGAAGGCAATATCGGTACATGGCCTGTTGAGATTTTTCCTGAGACAGTTCCTATTGATGAAATAAGTGTAATGGCTAAGGATGATGCAATGGTCATTCTTGTTGGTATTTTTAATAGGACAAGCATGATAGGAACTAATAAGAATGCTCCTCCCGCACCTACAATACCTGACCCCACACCTACGATAAAGGCAAATGAAGCAGCTAGCCATTTATTAAACTTGACTTGTTCTAAACGGTTAGCATCGATCTCTTTTTTAGGTACAAACATTAAAATAACAGCAATAATAGCTAAAATGCCATATACGATATTAATTCCACTATCCGACATGTGAGTGGAACTCATGCCCCCAATAAAACTCCCGATTAAAACGCTAATTCCCATATTAACAATTAATGTTTTATTTAAATATCCGCCACTACGATAAGCCCAAACACCACCAAGTGTCGCAAAGAACACTTGGATGGCTGTAATTACTGAAACTTCATGTGATGTAAAATGACCCACCCCTAAAATTACTGGAATATATAATAACATTGGATAATTTATAATGGCTCCTCCTATCCCTAACATTCCAGAAAGAAAGGAACCGATAAAGCCAATTGTGAAAATAGTGATGATGAAATTAATATCCATATAGATCCCCCCTCTTTAGAAAAAAAAGGAACCTTAATTGGTCCCCTTATAGTTCAACCTTTTTTAATCCAAAATTTCAACACTCCGTTTTCATCTTCGTGTTGTAATAATTCATGCCCTCCTGATTTAGCCCAAGCAGTTAAATCATTTTTAGCCCCTTTATCAGTTGTATGAACTTCTAATACCTGACCTGATTCCATCTCTCCCATTGTTTTTTTTGTCTTTACAATCGGCATTGGGCAAGCTAACCCTTTTGCATCTAATACTTTAGTTGATTCCATTATCATATTTTCCTCCTATTTATAAATTATCGGACTGCACAACGGTTTGGTCCTATTTCCATCTCACGTTGTTTATCTAAGTCTGGACTAATTTTCCCCATATTTGTTTCACGAATTTCTTGATAAGCGTTTGGTTGTGGTGGTAGGTTCTCTGTTACAAGTCTTCTAAACTCATTTTCGTCTTCAATATTTAAACCATGATTTTTCTCAAACAATGTACCTAATCTTTCTGATACACTACCGTCTTCATTCAGTTCATCAATGATCATAAAGTGAGCTGGGAGTACAATTAGTTCTTCTGAAAGTTCTCTGTAACGAGAATACAGGCTTT
Source organism: Niallia sp. Sow4_A1 (assembly GCF_052116745.1). Classification (NCBI taxonomy): domain Bacteria; kingdom Bacillati; phylum Bacillota; class Bacilli; order Caryophanales; family Bacillaceae; genus Niallia; species Niallia sp. Sow4_A1. The sequence continues at coordinate 40,966 of NZ_JBQKKM010000037.1, forward strand.
CACGTAAATCTGCTACCCAGTCTTCTGCCATTCCCGCTAAATCGGGTCTTCCAATTGAATCAATAAATAAGATGTCACCTGACAGAAGGAATTTCCCATCCACAACAAATGATGTAGAACCGATTGTGTGACCTGGAGAGTACAGCGCATGAATATCAATTTCTGTTTTTCCGATTGTCACTACTTCGCCGCCTTCTAGAGCGTTGTATTCAAAAGTTACCTCAGTCGCATCTTTTGGAGGTAACCAGTATGTTGCACCTGTTTTTTCAGCGATGACTCTTCCTCCTGAAATATGATCTGCATGAAGATGAGTATCAAAAACATGTGTAATTTTTACTCCCATTTCATTTGCAAAGTCTAGAAAAATATCTGTCATACGAGTGGCGTCTATAATTGCAGCTTCTCCGTTAGAAATCACCATATAGGATAGACAACCTTTTCCGATGCGAACAAATTGGTGTAATTCTCCACCTTCCGTTAAATTCCCAATCTTTACAGGCTCTAAATGTTCACTCCACGCCTTCATACCACCTTGCAAATAAGAAACAGTTAAACCTTGTTCTGAAAGCATCTCTGCCACCATTACAGAAGAACCCTCTTTAGCACAAACAACTAATATTTCTTTTGTAGCAGGAAGTTTTTCTAAAATTTCTTCCACTCCATCAAGTAATTCAAAATACGGGATATTTAAATAATCAAAGTTTTCCCCTTCAATTTTCCAATCCTTAAAATCACTTTCGTTACGAACATCTAGAATAAATAATTCTTCTTTATTAAATACTTTTTTAGTTACTTCTTTTGTCTGCATAACTTTAACAGTCATATCATTTACCCCCTACGGTATATTTTTGGTTAAAAAAATAATAAACCCTTTTAAAAGTTAGTGTTGCGTCTGCATCTTTATCAAATTCTAAAAAGGTTACTGCTCCTCCTACTTCAGTTCCATCAACAAAAGCACCTTTTCTGATCCCATAACATTCATTGTCATTTGGCAACCAATGAATTTAACACCTATTTCTTGGGCATTGCAACTAATTCGGGGAATAGCTGGTACATTTGCATTAGCAAACCCACCCTTGCGCGAAATGTTCTTTGCCTTGAGGCATTGGTAATTGTTTGTATTCATTGTTGCTGCTGTTTGTTGTTTCAACTTTCACCTCTAGGAAAGGAACAGTGTGTTCTGCCAAAAAGTTTTTTCTGCAGAACACACTATGGACAACGTGAAGTAGTATCTAATGTTACTTCGTCCATATTAATCTCTCTATTTGATTAAAGAATCCAATTTTCCTGTCCAAGCACTCATGCCTGGAACCACATTTATCACATTATCAAAACCCTTTTCAGCTAATTTTTGAGCAGCAAGATCACTACGGTTACCTGTGCGACATACCACATAGATTTCATCATCTGCTTTTAATTCGTTTAAACGCAATTCTAATTCTCCTAACGGAATCGAAACCGCATTAGGTATATGATTAAATGCATATTCAGCTTCTTCCCTTACATCAAGAACCACGATATTTTCATTCGTTTCTAGCTTCTTTTCAAGTGCTTCATTGCTAGTTACATTGGGATGTTTTCTTTCAATTGAAGCATCATTAGATGATTTTCTTAAATAATGTTTTAATACATTGTCTTCTTCAATTGTGCCAAGATAATGATGACCAGCACTATTAGCCCATGCTTGAATATCAGCTTTTGAGCCCTTATCTGTTGCTTGAACTTCTAAGACCTGACCAGCTTGTAAATCATTCATTGCTTTTTTTGTTCTTACGATTGGCATTGGGCAAGCTAACCCTTTTGCATCTAATAAAAAATCTGTTTTTAATGATTCCATCTTATTAAAGCCTCCCATTTTACCCCATCGGGTATTTGATTAACCGAAAATATTTACTTCGTCTCGCCTTCCCATGCAAGCATTCCACCAGTCATATTTATTACTTTAAATCCATGATCTTCGAGAAATTGACTTGCTTGACCACTTCTTCCACCAGAACGGCAAACCATGATATATTCTTTAGATTTATCTAATTCATGCATACGGAATTCTACTAACCCTAGTGGGATATGAATGGCTCCTGGGATCTTACCAGTTGCAACTTCATCAACTTCTCGAACATCAATAATATTTAACACTTTACCTTCTCTTAAAAGTTTCTCTACTTCTTTTGCAGTTAATTGTTTCATGCTTTTGCCTCCTTATGATCTCCAAGCGTTCATTCCGCCTTTTACATTGGTCACTTTAGTATATCCTAATTTTTTTAACATTTTAATTGCGTTTTGACTTCTCATTCCACTTTGGCAAATAACAATTACTTCTTTATCTTTTGAGATTTCTTTCTCCGCTTTTTGCATAATTTGTTGAAGTGGAATATTTTTAAATCCTTTAATATTGTTTACTCTATATTCCCCAGGAGTACGGACATCAATAAATTGTTTATTTTTATCCTTTAACTCATCCCGTAGCTCTAATGCTGTAATCTGTCTTACACCTAATGTAGGAATGAATCGTCTGATGATAAAAATTAACAGTAGCCCAATTATTATATAATTTAGATATTCCAAAATTATCTCTCCCTTTATGTAGGGAAGAATCCCCTACTGATTTAGATAAATAGGTTTACATTTCCATCTTCTGCATCACCCAAATAAGCAGCAACACCTGCATATTCAATATTATCCAACAGTTCTTCTTTTTGAAGTCCTAATAAATCCATTGTCATCGTACAGGCAACAAGCTTTATATCTTGTTCTCTTGCCATTTCGATTAAATCTGGAAGTGGCATTGCATTGTGTTTTTTAATCACATTTTTAATCATTTTAGGACCAAAACCAGCAAAGTTCATTTTTGAAAGCCCCATTTTATCTGCACCTTTTGGCATCATTCTGCCAAACATTTTTTCCATGAAGCCTTTTTTCAGTTGAATATCTGCATCTTTTCGCAAGGCATTTAGTCCCCAAAACGTGTGAAAAATGGTTACTTCATGATCATACGCCGCTGCCCCGTTCGCAATGATATAAGCTGCCATTGCTTTATCATAATCGCCACTAAATAATACAATTGTTGTTTTTTTCTTTTCTGTCATTATAGTTCCTCCTCATGTATCAGTCACCCTTACCTGTATGGGTATATTTATAAACAAAAAAATTTAACCTTTTTTAATCCAAAACTTTAATACATCATTCGCTTCTTCATATTTTAGTAGCTCATGTCCACCCGATTTTGCCCAAGCAGTGAGATCGTTCTTTGCACCTTTATCAGTAGTATGAATTTCTAATACTTGACCAGCAATCAATTCATTTATTGCCTTCTTTGTTTTTACAATTGGCATTGGACATGCCAATCCTTTTGCATCTAACAATTTATCTATATTCATTTTTTTAACTCTCCTTTCATCATTTACCTTTACCCCTATGGGTATAATAGTAATAAAAATAAAAGTGGGTGTCAACCCTTTTATTTTTATCTGCTTTTCACAAGCAGATTTACAGCTTCTTTTACTAAATCTTCTGTGTTTTTTTCTCCATTTTCTTCTGCATTGCGCACACACTCTACTAAATTAGAACTAACCACAACACCAATTGTCCGATCAATAGCAGCACGTGTTGCAGATAGCTGAGTTATAACATCCTTACAGTCTTTGTTTTCTTCCATCATCCTTAAAATTCCTCTAAGTTGGCCTTCAATACGTTTTACTCTATTTTTCATTTGCTCATTGTACTCCATATGATTACCCTCCTTAACAAATAATTACTTTTTAACTTGTCTCCTATAGTTACCTATGTTCTCCCATTTCATACTCATCGAAAAGGATGTATCCAACTATCTTGAAACCTTTTTGGCGTAATAAACGAACTCCTACATTCCTTTCCAAGCGATTCGAAGCTACTACAATCAGATTGCTTTTTGATATATCTGTGTAATGCCTATTTATATAAGAAACTGGAATGTTAATCGCACCTTGTATAGGGCTTTTATAAGAAACATTATAATCTCTTATATCTACAACATTCAACATACTTAATTCAATATCTTTTTTATTTATTTGTGGAACCCCAATTATTGGGATATTCCTTCTAAAGATAAAGTAACCAATAATAATAAAACTTAAAATAACAATAGTCATATGAATCTTTCCTCCTAAATTAAAGAGGCAGGAATAACTGACAAAATCTATATTATACCCCGATAGGTATTTTGTCAACACTCCTTTTTGTTTTTTATTACTTAATCACTGGACATCTTACTCAAGAGCACAAGCATTTACAAACCTTGATAATATCGAATAAGTATAATTGCTGTTACTACCTCCTATTATTTTAACTTTTGGATTTCAATCCATTGAGTTTTTTTAACTACTCATTTATAATACCAAGTATTACAATATGATTTTAAGGTTATTGTGGAGGTGCCATTATGCGTTTATTTAAAACTTTATTTAGCGAAAAGTGCCCTGAATGTCAGAAAACTTTAGTAACGGATAAAACAGCTTTTATGAATTCAATAGTAAAAAAGTCTTGTCCTGATAATCATTATCAAAAAGAATATCATCCAGCTCTTGAAACGTATGTTGAAAGCAATCATGTTTCTTAAAAAATATTAAAATGGCAGGAATCATAAATTTTATGGGAACTAAGACTATATCCTCCAACAAAGAATGAGTATACAAAAACATTAGCTATTAATTATATTCCCCAATACCTTACTGTTAACTTTGACAGATGATTTTGCGAAAGATAAAAAGCATGACTCCAAAAATAGGAGGCATGCTTTTAAAAGTATTTTTGATTAAATAGAAGTTAAATGCTTCCCTTTAATTTTTCTTCATTTTTTTCAATCCAAAATTTAATCACTTTTTCCTCTTGTTTTGTTTTTAAAAGGATATGTCCGGCATTTTTTGACCATGCAGGCAGATCATTTAATGCACCTTTATCTGTCACATGGATTTCTAATATTTGACCGCTATCCAACTGCTCAATCGCTTTTTTTAGTTTTACAATCGGCATTGGGCAAGATAAACCAGTAACATCAACAACAGCATTCACCGGTATTTCATCAATATCTTCTGATTCCTCAAGTTGATTTGTTTTCGTTTCAATCGTTTTGTTTATAACGCTTTTAAATACAGAGGAATACGTTTTAAAACCTCCATCAACATTTTTAACAGTATATCCACTATTTTTTAATATCCTGCTTGCCAGATATCCCCTTAATCCAACTTGACAACTGACATATATCGTTTGTTCTTTTGGAAGACTATCTAATCGGTTCCTTAATTCATCTAACGGAATATTCAAGGAACCTTTAATATATCCAAATTCCCGTTCCATTGGCTCGCGAACGTCAATCAATAACCCTCCATCTTTAACAATCTCATCGATTTCATGCCACTGAACCATTTCTAATTCACCTTCCATTATGTTAGAAGCTACATAGCCAGCCATATTAACAGGGTCTTTTGCTGAAGAATATGGGGGAGCATAAGATAATTCTAAATTAGTCAAATCATTCACCTTTAATCCACCTTTTATTGCTGTTGCAATTACGTCAATCCGTTTATCAACACCATCTGCTCCTATAGCTTGTGCACCAAATATTTTTCCTGTTTCTTTATCAAAGATTAATTTTAAAGCAATTGGTGCTGCTCCTGGGTAATACCCTGCATGAGAACTTGGATGAATATGAACAACTTCATATGAAACTCCTAAGCTTTTTAGCGTCTTTTCATTATTGCCAGTAGTCGCAACTGTTAAATCAAATACTTTAACAATGGAAGTTCCCAATGTGCCATGATACTTCTCCTTTTTCCCCATCATGTTATTTGCCGCAATTCTGCCTTGTCGGTTAGCCGGTCCTGCAAGTGGAATCATAGCTTTTTTCCCGCTAATATAATCCACCACCTCAACTGCATCCCCGACAGCATAAATATCCTCATTAGAAGTCTGAAGGTATTCATTTACAACAATTCCTCCACGCTCTCCTAGTTCAAGTCCTGCTACCTTAGCTAATTCATTTTCCGGTTTAACACCTATAGAAAGAATGGTCATATCGGTTTCTATTTCTGTTCCATCAGAGAGAATAACTTTTTTTCCCTTATTAGCAAATGCTTGGACCCCGTTTTCTAATATTAGATTCACACCTTTTTCTTTTATATTTCCGTGTAAAATACTAGCCATTTCAAAATCAATTGGAGCCATAATTTGCTTTGCCATTTCAATAATCGTTACTTCTATTCCTCTTTCCAACAAGTTTTCAGCCATTTCAATTCCAATAAATCCTCCGCCAATTACTATCGCCTTTTTAGGTTGGTTGGTATCAACATATTTTTTTATTTTATCTGTATCTGGAATATTTCTTAATGTAAATAATACCTCATTTTCACTTAATCCTGGAATTGGTGGGACGATTGGTTTAGCCCCTGGTGACAATAATAACTTGTCATAGGATTCCTCATACTCTTTCCCTGATTGTAAATTCTTAATTGTGACTTTTTTATTTTTGGGATTAATGCTTAATACTTCACTAAAATTCCGAATGTCCAGATTAAATCGATTCGACATTCCTTTAACGGTCTGGACTAATAATTTGCTTCTGTCTTTGATTGTTTCTCCAATGTAATAAGGCAGTCCGCAATTAGCAAATGAAATATATTCTCCCCTTTCTATAAGAACAATTTCTACATCTTCACTTATTCTTCTTAACCTTGCTGCAGCTGTTGCTCCACCTGCAACTCCACCTACTATAATGAGTTTCTGTGACATGTTATTCCCTCCAACTATTTTTAATTTAATTCCAATCAATACCCTTGAATATACCCCGATAGGTTTATACCTGTATGGGTATTATAAAATATAAATTAATTTTGTGAAGGTTATTTGAGTTTATTTCACAATATCTTCACAATTAAATACTTATAATATTGTAAAAATATTCCATCCAATCATTTTTTTAAGCGCATTTCTTCTAAAAGACTGTTTTTTCAATAGAAAAAAAGAATTAGTTGGAAAATAGAGCAGCCGAATACACGTAGACTCCCTACTGTGGGATTAGCAAGGACAGTCTGAGACTCTGCAGGAGCTTGAGTGAGACAACTGAAAAACCGATGATTAATCCTAAAAATCATCGGTAAATCTCTTTTCTAGTTTTTTGAGTATTACATCCATATATCCCCATATGCGAAAGGGATATTTATCTGCCCCACGGAAAAGCGAAGTATTCCGGCTGAGGGCGATAGCAACAAACTTTACGAAAAAAGCCTATTAAAAAAGTTTAAATTCAATGTGCGGAATAACATTAGACCTGATCTAATTACATGGAAACAGGTCTTGAATCATATAGTTTTTCAAGGATTAAAGAAACTTATTAACTCAACTCTTCAACTTTATATACTTTTATTAATACAGCTAATTAAACGGACCTCAATATCTTGTGCAAGTTTTTTGATTTCTTCATTATTTGCTAAGTTAATTAAAGCTGTTGGTCTCGGCATGCCAATTTTAGTTTTTCCCTGGTCGGTATAAACAATCATTTTACATGGCAAGAAATAACCAACTAACAAATTCTCCTTTAACACTCTTTGTGCTTCATGTGGGTTACAAACCTCTAAAACTTTATAGTCAGATTCAAACTCTAGTCCTTTCTCTTGAAGTTTATCTTTTATATCAAACATCCATAATACACCAAACTTTTCTTCTTTTAAATTTTCTTCCAAGCTATAGATTGCCTCACTAATATTTTTACTGGTTTCTACAGTATAATCAAACATTTGTCACACTCCTTAACTTTTAGTATTTATAATGGTGGTGAAATATATATCAGGATATTTTTTAAAATTACTAAAGGCAGAAAAGAAAATATACCCTTATTATCAATACCCAGACTTTTATTAAATAAAAGTGAAAAAAACAATCCACAGATAAAATTGAGTTGAACACCCAATTCTCTTAGAGACAAACATCTATAGAAGAGCGATGTCATAATATGATACAAACAAATTATAGGAGGTAAATCATGCAACCAGAAATAATCACCGGTCTTGATGGTGTAATGTATAAAGGTTATCCCTTTATTAAACATGGACCTTGGAATCAGCTTTTACATTGCCCTGGGAATTCATGTCACGTTCACTATGGGCATGGAACATATCACATTAAACAACTTCCATCTGATCCACATGCATACTATCATTATCTAGGACCACTTGTTCCAAATGTTACCGGCCTTACAACAGCTTTTCATGCTCATTCTAGGGAAAATATTGTGACTTTAATAGAAAAGGCAATAGATGGTGAATATTCAGCCATTTCATGTTATCAGCATTTAATTAATTTAGCTTCTACTCAATATATAAAAGATAAAATCAACGAAATCAGAAAAGATGAAATAAGACATTTTAATAGCTTTTCAAATTTATATACACAATTAACAGGTGAAAAATATAAACCAAAAATTAGTGAAGAATGCCCAAAGAAATATAAACAAGGATTAGATTTTGCGTTTAAAGATGAACAAGAAACAGTCGATTTTTATTTAGAAATTGTATCTAAAACAGATAATCCAAAAATTAAAGAAGAGTTTCAAAGAGCAGCACATGATGAACAAAATCATGCAGTTTGGTTCTTATATTTCTTGAAATAAGTTTTTAATTCTAGGTACCAACCTAGTTTTTTTATAAAATTTATTTAAGACTGTGCCTAATGGTCTTATACAAGAAAGAGCATTAATCTTACTCGAGTCAATACTCAGGGTAGTTTAAGTATAATTTCCACAATGTAGTCCTATAAATCCATCAGATTACAGAAATAGTAATCTCAAGACTGCATAAAAAAAGGTTGTACAATTTTTAATCTAATAAAATAAGCGTTAACTCTTATTTTGAGTGATAATTCTTCTTAGCCTTACTTATGATATAATAAAGAAACGTCTAATCCCTTATGTATCGAGGTTTTAGACGTATATCATTAGAAATTATTGTAGCATTAATATGAATTATACAAAATTTTCTGTTATTATTTGAACAATCTACATAAATTTCTTTTCTTGCTCGGCTAAAGCACACGGTAATGTAATAAGGTAATTTATTGATAATAATCTTACCAGGTACTTAAAGTTTATTACCATTTGGGTCATAAAAGTGGAAAAAAGTATGACCATTATCTTCTTTTATCTCCTCTACCTTAACTTGATTATCAATTAAGTGTTGATTAAATTCAGATAATTCTGGACTCTAATTGAAATACAATTTACACTGTTCCAAATACTTCATATTCTCATTCTAAAAAGGAGTCTGTAACCATTGAAATTAGCATACCAGGTTACAGACTCCTAATAAATATTTTAAATTCTTTGAACTTAATTCCGATACTTGGGCTAAATTCTGTATTTATATTGGATTTTAGAGCTCTTATTTTTTATTACCAAATGAACCTATTGCAACCCTACTCCATCATCTACTGTACAGATTAAAATAGGCTTATCCTCCTGTATAAACAGTTTCACAGGTTCCAGGTTTTGGCTCGTAAAAACAATGATCTTTATATTGACCTGCAAACGGTTGACCATACCACGTTGGAGGACATGGAGCATATGGATTGAAATACCAAAGGGCATATTTTCCTGGATGTTCTCGCCAGTAATCTAAATTTTGTTTTGCTAATTTTTTTTCAGCTGCTCTTGCTCTTTGATAAAATACATTCCCTTTTTGAACAGCTTCAAAAGAATAATTTCCTCCTTGTACTTGAAAAATAACCTGTGAAATGGTTCTTAAACCTTTAAAATCTGTACAATCTGCTTTAAGACGATTAACAATTACATTTCCAACATACAGCATTCCTTGTGGGCCTTCCCCTTCTGCTTCCGCCCTCATCATCCTTGACATTAGGTCAACGTCTGAACTTTTGTAGCTAACTCTTGGCATTTTTGTCACCCCTAAAATATAGTATAAAAAAAAGATTCATTAACAAAATTTTTATTAAGAAAATAAGAATACTTCGTTTGCCCTAAAAAAAATGAAAAGCATTCTTTTTTATAGTTTTATTCAATGAAATCCCTGTCCGATTACCTAAAAAATAAATTATTATTCTATAAATGAAATAATAGGCAGATAACCTTTTAAAAAGTTTTTTCAACGAATCCTCCACCTAATAAAAAAAACGTCTAAATCCTTATGTAGCAAGGAGTCAGACGTTTCACACAAAATTTTACAAAGAATCGATTTTAACAATAGGAAAGGTGACTGTCACCTCTGTCCCCTTTCCTTCCTCGCTCCAAATGTTAATCATTCCATCATACTTTTGGATAATGCTATAACAGATCATTAAGCCGAGTCCTGTACCTTTGGCTTTTAAGGAATAGAAAGGGGTTCCTATCTGCTCCTGTTGTTCTCGGCTCATTCCAGAACCGCTATCGATTATCATTATTTTCACATTATCCTGTTCACCGGTCACTTTTACTCGAATTGTATCTCCATGATGAGAAGCTTCAATCGCATTTTTTAATAAATTTATAAATAATTGCTTAAACTCCATTATATTACATTTAATTTCATAATCTCTTGCCATTTCTAATTCAATATGAATCGTATCATTCATAGCATAGGTGTTTAGTAAGTCCATCACAGTATGAAGTGCAGTATTGACCGATACAATCTCCATCTTGGTTTCCGCCGGTTTTGCCAGTGATAAAAAATCAGAAATAACCGTTTCGGCAACTAGTAGCTCATCCAACATTAGTTTGTAATGCTTTTTGATATGTTCTGGCAATGCCTTATCATTTTCATGTAGTTGAATAAATCCTTTTACCACCGTTATAGGATTGCGAATTTCATGTGCAACAGCTGCCGCAAGCTGTCCAGTTGTCCTAAGTTTTTCAGCTTGCTTCACTTGATCGTAATATAATTCTTGATTCTTCATCCTTTTTTGGAAGAGAAGAAAAAGAAAAAGTAGCAAAAGCTGTGTCGCCAAGAAATTAATCGCAACTCCAAAGAAGTCCAAATAATTATAAATATGTATACTAGGTGTATCAACCATCATCATGTAGATAATAATGCTAATAGTAATTGTAATGTTACCAATCAATGTGATATAGAATAATCGGATATGCAAAAATAACACTGGAATAACTGGGATAAAACTAATAAGTAATAGCAAAGCAAATCTCTCGGGAAACCGTAAATACATAAAGAAAAAGTATGCTGACATGCAAATAATAATCGCAGCTCTATAATTTACGGAATCCCTTTTTGGAAAGATGATTAATAGCACAGAAATGCTTATAACGAATATAAATTGCAAAAGGAAAGATAAAGAAATGATTCGATCATCTTCTATGTATATTAAAACTAACCCTGCACTCATTAATACAATAAAAATGCCAATAATCATACGATAAAGCTTTATACTAGGTAAAAATTCATTGTCTATCATTTAAAAAATCCTCACAATACTATTGTATCTTTCTAAATTACTCGAAAAAAATGGTCCATTAGCTATATAAAAGTCTATTTTACCTTAATGTTCCTTCTTTTTGTAGTCTAGTTTTTCTCTAAAGCTATTATTTAGCCTTCTATTTCTTATTAAATAAGAAAAAACGTCTACCTTTATGAAAAAAAGGGATAGACGCTTAATTTTTACATAGTATGTAACATCTGAACTTTGAGGCTATTGAAACTAGTAAGACTTTGATCGTACTCCTTTTCCACCTATTGTTTGAAGAGTATTGATTCTTTCCATTCCAGTAAGGAGTGGTTTGGCGCGCCTTATTAATGTTTGTGTGACTTCAAGAGTCAGAGAGGCTTGATGGGCATTTTCATTACTCCAAACTTCATAAATATAAACAGAATTTGGATCACTTTCAGAAATATTAACAAGATACACTTCACATTCATCCAGATTCTTCATTGATTCTGCTGCTTCCAACAAAATAGAAACCATTGTTTCACGTTCGCCCTCTTGAACAGTAAATTTTCCAAACAAACTGAATTTCCCCATACTGGTCCTCCTTCCTTTATCAACCCCCATATTTGTTTCTACATCCCCCCCATCTAATCCTTTTATTCAATAAGGAAACATAATGGATTAATAATCCTTTTTTAGAAGTTTTAAGTTTGTTAATAATAAGGAAATAATTAAAATGAGAATAGCCAATGCCCACCAGAAAGCATTAATTGGATCATCATGCTCAATAATAATTAGTCTTACAATTGCTGTAATAGCAATGTAAATAAGATAGCGTAACGGAAAGTGAAACTGAGATCCAAAATACTTTATAATTAAAGCGATAAATTCAAAGTATAAAAAGTAAGTAAGCAGCTCCTCTGTGAATAAATAATAATCTTGTTCATTCTCTGGTACAAAGGCTACATATGTAAAAATATACCATGTTTCCTTTATAAGCAGAAAACTTAAAATCAATCCTATAAGAAACAGGGAAGCATTTAACAGTATTTGTAAAAATATAGGTATAAGCGAGAATATCTTTATTTGATTCAATTATCTATAACTCCTTTTTTAAGTGTGTATAACTTAATATGAGCTATTTTTGGATCAAATAACCAAGAAGTAAAGAGCGGACACTTTCTCAATAGTACAAATCGAACAAAACAAAACGAAGCTAATCGGAATGGAATTTTTCATTTGAATCAGACTCTTTTAAGTAGATATCATTTCCAATTTTTATCCTTGTAACCTTTTTTCCCCTATCGATGAAAAAAGGTTTACTCCTCCATGGAAAAATTACCTGTCATTGGATTTTTATTTTTACCCATCCTATTATTGGAGGTGGTAAAGATGAACAAGCAAAATCCGATTGAATATACTGGGAAAGTTCTAGACCAGCGAAATGATCTTACTGGACCAGATGCAGGCAAAGCATCGTATCCAAAACGTCCAAAGCATGTATCGATCCAGGAGCCAAAAAGAAAATAGCTCCAACCCCTGACCCCTATTCGGAGGGCACTGAAAAACTGATAGCTATTGATGATTGATTGTAACCGCCTTTTAAACTTAGATGTGTAAATTGTTTTCCGAGGTGACCACATGAC
>NZ_JBQKKM010000038.1:0-52256 GCF_052116745.1 Niallia sp. Sow4_A1
CGATTGTCTCTACGATAAGTCAACATCGAATCACTATCGTTCTTCGTGTTTCCTTTATCTCAAGAAAATCGCTCCAGTTCACACGGCGCTAAACGGTGCCTTCCGCTTTTCACTGTCTAGCTCCAGTGCCTATCGGTTAGCAAACTTCCGACTATCTCCCTACGATAAGTCAACATCGACTCACTGCCGTTCCTCGTGTTTCCTTTATCTCAGTCGAGAGTCTCCAGTTTGTACACCGAAAAAACAGGCCCTTCCGCTTTTCATTGTCTAGCTCCAGTCACCAGCGCCAGATGAACTTCACGATTGTCTCTACGATAAGTCAACATCGAATCACTATCGTTCTTCGTGTTTCCTTTATCTCAAGAAAATCGCTCCAGTTCACACGGCGCTAAACGGTGCCTTCCGCTTTTCTTCTCTTTACATTGTTTTTACATTTGGTTTATGGTGGGTTTACACTTTGTTGATACAATAATTTGTGAAGTCCCCCTTATCCATTTGGTTAAGGACTTAAGCTGAAAGCTACCCCGCTTTTGGCTTCCCCTGTGTAAAATTAGTCTTGGAAGAGGGAAGAATTGGTTCTCGCTCGTTAGTAGAATAGATAGTTTTCTCCAATTCAAGACCATGTCAATATACCTAAAATGTTTTTATTAAAGTTGTAAAAATAGCAGAGATAGTTGGTAAAAGGTGTTTGTTCCACGTTTATTTCGTCGATGAATGAAATAAATATAAGCGTAGGAAGGAACCTCTTTTTCAGCAATCTCTGCCTTTTTACATTTATGTATATGTCATGTAAAATAAATAGTATTGAGCCATGTAACAATCATCGTTTTTTTTACGAGATAACATAACACATAAATAGGATGGAGGAGGATTTCTTGAAAAAGAAATTAATATTAATAGACGGTAATAGTATTGCCTATCGCGCGTTTTTCGCTTTACCGCTTTTAAATAACGATAAAGGTGTACATACAAATGCTGTTTACGGTTTTACCATGATGTTAATGAAAATTTTAGAAGAAGAGAAGCCAACACATGTTTTAGTAGCCTTTGATGCAGGAAAAACAACTTTCCGACATAAAACATTTAGTGAATATAAGGGAGGGCGTCAGAAGACACCACCAGAATTGTCAGAGCAATTCCCTTATATAAGAGAGCTATTGAAATCCTATGGTATCCATCATTACGAATTAGAAAACTATGAAGCAGATGATATTATTGGAACTCTTTCTCTTCAAGGAGAAAAGGATGGGTTTGAAGTGGTTGTTATTTCTGGTGACAAAGATTTAACACAATTGAGCTCAGATAAGACAACTGTTTATATCACAAGAAAAGGGATAACAGATATGGAATCCTATACGCCTGAACATGTTCAGGAAAAATACGGTCTAACTCCAGATCGTATTATTGATATGAAAGGCTTAATGGGAGATAGTTCAGATAATATTCCTGGTGTTCCTGGGGTAGGAGAAAAAACAGCAATTAAATTGTTGAAGGAATTTGATTCATTAGAAAAATTGGTAGAGTCTATTGACCAAGTAAGTGGTAAGAAGCTGAAAGAAAAGCTAGAAGAATTTAAGGATCAAGCTTTAATGAGCAAAGAACTAGCTACTATTACAAGAAAAGCTCCTCTAACAATAACTTTGGAAGATACAGAATTTCCTGGAATGCAAATAGAAAAGCTAAAAGAAATGTTCAAGGAGCTTGGATTTAACTCTTTACTCGAAAAATTAGGAGAAACACCTGAACAAGAGGAACTAGTGTTAGAAGATATAAATTTTGAAACGGTTGAAAATATTACAGAAGCTATTTTTTCTGATATAAATATAATGTATGTCGAAGTATTGGAGGATAACTATCATTATGCCCCAATCTTAGGTATCTCTTTATTAAATGACACAGGAGCATACTATCTACCGATCAATCAAGCTTTAGTATCGTCTGCTTTCAAAGCATGGGCAGAAGATGAAAACAAAGAAAAGATTGTTTATGATGCTAAAAGATCGGAAGTGTCTTTACGACATCAAGGGATTCATTTAAAAGGAATTACGTTTGATGTTCTTATTGCTGCATATTTAGCAGATCCTTCTGCAACGATTGAAGATGTTGCTTCTGTTGCTAAAAAATATGGCTATCTTAACTTACAATCAGATGAAGCTTTCTATGGAAAAGGAGCAAAAAGAAAGGTTCCAGATCAAGAATTCTTATCTGATCACATCGTAAGAAAAGCATTCGCTATGCAGGCTATACAAGAGAAAATGGAAGATGAATTAAGAAAGAATGACCAAGAAGCACTATTTTATGATTTAGAAATGCCATTAAGCCTAGTGCTAGCTGATATGGAGTCAACGGGAGTGAAAGTGGATGTTGATCGCTTGAAAGCAATGGGAGAAGAGCTTTCCGAAAGACTGAAAGAAATTGAAGGGCGAATTTATGAGCTTGCAGGTGAAACCTTTAATATTAACTCTCCGAAGCAGCTCGGTGTTATTTTATTTGAAAAGCTTGGCTTGCCAGTTGTGAAAAAAACGAAGACAGGATATTCAACCTCTGCTGATGTGTTGGAACAGCTTGCAAGTTCACATGAAGTAATTAGAGAAATCCTTGAATATAGACAGCTTGGTAAATTACAGTCAACCTATATAGAAGGCTTGCAAAAAGTGGTACATAATGGAAGAATTCATACAAGATTTAATCAAGTATTGACACAAACAGGTCGTTTAAGCTCTATTGATCCTAACCTTCAAAATATTCCAATTCGGTTAGAAGAAGGAAGAAAAATTAGACAAGCATTTGTACCGACAGAAAAGGATTGGGTTATTTTTGCTGCTGACTATAGCCAAATCGAGTTACGTGTTCTTGCTCATATTGCCAATGACGAGAAATTAATAGAAGCATTCAGAGAAGACCATGATATCCACACAGAAACAGCTATGTCCGTTTTTCATGTAGAAGCAGATGCGGTCACTTCTAATATGCGAAGACATGCAAAAGCGGTTAACTTTGGAATTGTATATGGTATTAGTGACTATGGGTTATCGCAAAGCTTGCACATTACGAGAAAAGAAGCAGCCAAGTTTATTGAACGCTATTTAGAAAGCTATCCAGGAGTAAGGAGTTATATGGAAGAAATTGTGGCAGATGCAAAACAAAAAGGATATGTCTCAACATTGCTTCATAGAAGAAGGTATTTAGCTGATATCACAAGCAGAAACTTTAATCTTCGAAGCTTTGCCGAGAGAACAGCAATGAATACACCAATACAAGGCAGTGCCGCTGACATTATAAAAAAAGCGATGATTGAAATGGCAAAACGTTTAGAAGAAGAAGGATTACAGGCTAAATTATTATTACAAGTGCACGATGAATTAATCTTTGAGGCTCCAAAAGAAGAAATCGAGAAGTTGAAAGAAATAGTTCCAGATGTAATGGAACATGCAGTTGAATTAAGTGTTCCTTTAAAAGTGGATTACTCTTATGGACCAACTTGGTATGATGCGAAGTAATAAATGATTATTTTATAATATTGGTGAGAAGTAAAGAATCATGAGCAATTTTCTCAAGGAAATGAGGTATATGAGGTGCCAGAATTACCAGAAGTTGAGACGGTACGTAAAACGTTAAAACAATTAACGCAAAATAAAGTAATTAAGGAAGTTGTTGTGTCATGGGCAAAAATGATTAAAAAACCAGAAAATGTAGAAGAGTTTTCCGATGCATTAATTGGTCAAACCATCCTTGATGTAAAAAGACGAGGCAAATTCATTTTAATTGAAACAAATGATTTTACGATTGTTTCGCATTTGCGAATGGAAGGCAAATACGGTGTGTTTCAAGCTGGTGAACCCGTTGATAAACATACCCATGTTATTTTCTTTTTTGAAGATGGTTCTGAATTAAGATATAAGGATGTACGTAAATTTGGAACAATGCATTTATTTAAAAAGGGTGAGGAATTAAATGCCATGCCACTGTCTCAATTAGGTCCTGAACCATTTGATGCTGATTTTACGATTGCTAATTTTACAGAGCGATTATTAAAAACCAGCCGAAGCATAAAAACGGCATTATTGGATCAAAAAATTGTCGTTGGTTTAGGCAATATTTACGTAGATGAAGCATTGTTTCGAAGTGGCATTCATCCAGAGCGATTAGCAAATTCGTTAAAATCTGCCGAAATGGAGAAACTATATAAAGAGATTATTGCTACTTTATCGGAAGCTGTTGAAAAGGGTGGTAGTACGATTCGTTCTTATGTAAACACACAAGGGCAAATAGGAATGTTCCAGCTTGAACTATATGTATATGGCCGAAAAGGGCAAGACTGTAAAGTATGTGGACATACATTAGAAAGAATTATTGTCGGAGGAAGAGGAACTGTTTTTTGTCCTAATTGTCAAAAAAAATAAAACAATAAATCTAAATTAACATTGGATGGGCTCTTTCCATATAGTATATTACTATTGATTTGGAAGGAGCTTATCTTTATGGCCCAGGTGTTTTCTCTTTTATTAATAGCAATCGCTGTTAGCATCGATAGCTTTAGTGTTGGGTTTACTTATGGTCTGCGAAAAATGAAAATGCCCTTAAATTCTATCCTTATTATCGCCTGTTGTTCCGGTCTGACACTGCTTACAGCAATGTTGGTAGGTCATGTTATTTCAAGGATATTCTCCCCCTCGTTTGCAGAGAGTTTAGGTGGCATTATATTAATAATATTAGGTGGATGGATTCTTTACCAATATTTTAAGCCAAGCAAGGAAAAGGAAGTATTAACAGAAGAAAAGAATATTATTAATTTTGAAATAAAATCTTTAGGTATCGTTATAAATATATTGAAGAAACCTTTGTCAGCCGACTTTGATAAATCGGGAACAATTACAGGGGTAGAAGCAGTTATGTTAGGCTTTGCTCTGTCTTTAGATGCCTTTGGCGCAGGAATTGGAGCTTCCATGCTAGGACTTCCTCCACTTTTTTTAACACTTTCCGTTATCTTTATGAGTACATCCTTTGTTTCGTTAGGGATTTATCTAGGTAAATTTCTGTCAGAAAAAAGTTATATGGATAAATTTTCTTTTATCCCAGGGATTATTTTAATTATTATTGGGATATTTAAACTCTAAATCGCTTGAAAAAATTAGCGAATAGGTTATATTTTCTAAGGTGGTGACCCTCCTTGGCGAATCGCCTTAGGAATTTCACCTATCTATTGCTTTATATATTTACAAAAGTGTTTGTTCATTTAATTTTGTTACATACTAAATTTAATAAGGCAGGTATTGTCATGACATTAATAGTAGGCTTAACAGGGGGGATTGCGAGCGGCAAATCGACAATATCCTCCTATTATCAATCATTGCATATTCCGATTATTGACGCTGATATCGAGTCTAGATTAGCTGTTGAAATAGGAGAACCAGCATATGTAGAAATTGTTGCTCATTTTGGTAAGGATATTCTTCATCAAGATGGTACTTTAAATCGCCAAAAGCTTGGAGAAATTATTTTTTCGAATGAAGGGGAACGGGATGTGCTTAATAGTATCGTTCATCCTGATGTAAGAAGGAGAATGGATGAAAAGCAAAGACAAGCCGTTAAGATGGGCGAAAAAATCGTAATTTTAGATATCCCATTACTATTTGAAAATAAATTAAACACAATGGTTGATCGAACTATTTTAGTATATGTAGATCGAGATATCCAAATAGCAAGGTTAAGGAACAGAAATAATTTAAGCTATGAGCAGGCAGTTAATAGAATAAATGCGCAGATGCCTTTGCTGGAGAAAAAAGCTCTTGCTGATGAAGTAATTAATAATAATGGGACAATCGAAAATTCATTACAGCAAGCGAAGAATATTTTGGAAAAGTGGCATGTTTTTCCTATCTGACATTAGGTTATAGGTGAAATTTAATATAATTACTTGTACAAGCCTTTAATTTTATATAATATGAAGATAAGTATATACATGGAACAAAGAATTCGGAGCTGATATGAAATGAGATGTCCTACCTGTCAACATAATAACACCCGTGTTCTTGATTCACGACCAGTTGATGAATATAAATCGATTCGTAGAAGAAGAGAGTGTGAAGCCTGTGGCAATCGATTTACAACTTTTGAAAAAGTAGAAGAGATTCCTTTGATTGTAGTGAAGAAAGAAGGAACACGTGAAGAATTTAGTAAGGATAAAATATTGCGTGGTTTAATTAGAGCATGTGAGAAGAGACCGGTTGCATTAAAACAACTGGAGGAAATTACTGCAGAAGTAGAGAAAGAGCTTCGAAGTAATGTTGCCTCAGAGATAAAGAGTGAAATAATTGGAGAAATGGTAATGGATCGCTTAGCAAAAGTTGACGAAGTGGCATATGTACGGTTTGCTTCTGTTTATCGCCAGTTTAAAGATATAAATGTGTTTATTGACGAACTTAAAGAATTAATCAAAAAAGACTAGCGAATTTTATCCCTCTCTATACGGACCATAAGACTCTCTCCTTTTGCTTAGGAGAATACGAGGAGTAAAGTTGGGAGATTGTTGTCCATAAAGATCCGATTGGTTCAACTATGGATGGGGGGAAAAACTCATTAATGAGTTTCACTTTATGGAAATGATTACTAAGGGAGCTGAAGATTTCTTTGGCTCTTTTTTGCCTTTCAACTCCTTTGATGGAAATAGAATGTAAGGAAGGGGGACTTAATATGTCTCAGCACTGGCAAGACCTACTTCCCGTCGACAGATATCGAGTAGCTGCGAATGGACTCTTAAGTGATTATGATCGAAAAACAATCACATTCTTGTATCAACCATTAATTGGGACACAGTGTTTAGCTTTATACATGACTTTATGGGCTGAAGTAGAAGAAAATCGCTTGTGGTCCATGACAAATACACATCATAGCTTAATGAATTTCATGAGCTGTGGTTTAAATGATATATATGAAGCAAGACTAAAGCTAGAGGGAATTGGTCTTTTAAAAACGTATTTAAAGAAGGAGGATGGCAATCGCTCGTTTATTTATGAATTGCAGCCACCTTTATCGCCAGCACAATATTTTCTCGACGGAATGTTAAATGTTTATTTATATCGAAAAATTGGAAAAGCACAATATAGCAGATTGAAGAAATTCTTTTCCGATGAAAAAATTGTTGATCCAAGTTTTCAGCTTGTAACAAAAGGTTTTCAAGAGGTATTTATGTCTGATCATGGAAGTGCTGTTCGGGCAATACATGAATTAGAGGATGAAGAAGAGACTGACCAAACCTATATTGGAAGAGAAGAGCAGACTGGAATTCAAATTACGAAGGTGGATTTTGATTTTGAACTACTCTATGCAGGAATACACGATTCTTTACTTTCGAAAAAAGCCTTTACCAAAAAGGTGAAGGAAGCGATACAAAATCTTGCCTTTATCTATGGAATTGACCCCATTCAAATGAAGAATATCGTTATCAGTGCAATTAATCAACAGGATGAGATTGATATGGAAGAATTAAGAATAGCTGCTCGTGATTGGTATCAATTTCAGCATAACGATTTGCTGCCAATGTTAGTTGACCGAAAACAGCCGCAGAAAGATTATTCGTCTATGGATGCACCAAAATCAAAAGAGGAAGAATTAATCTATTATTTAGATCATACTTCTCCTCGTGAAGTATTAAAAGATATTTCAGGAGGTGCTGAACCATCTAAAACGGATTTGCAAATAATCGAAGAAATTATGTTTTCACAAAAGCTCTTACCTGGAGTAATAAATGTGCTTATTCAATATGTTATGCTAAAAACAGATATGAAATTAACGAAAGGTTATATAGAAAAGATAGCTGGTCAATGGGTAAGAAAGAATATTCGTACGGTGAAGGATGCAATGGATTTAGCGAAAAAGGAACATAAGCAATATATGGAATGGGCGCAAGGTAAAAAAAATCAACAATCAAAGTCAACTCGTCGCAAAGCAATTCGTACAGAAAAAATTCCAGAATGGTTTGGACAACAAGATCAGGGGAATGAAGAAGCAAATAAAACAGCAGAACAGAATCAAGATAATGCAGCAAGCGACAAAGACTTGGAGCAGAAGAAAAGAGAGCTGGAAGAACGCATAAAAAAATTAAAAAAATAGGTGGTGAATCAAACGGTGGAAAGGATTAATGATACGTTAAAGAAGTTTGGGGCAGGTAATAATTTTCAGGAACGTTACCGTGCGATGAAACAGGAAGTACTTGCACACCCTGATGTGAGGGCCTTTTTACGCGAGCATGAAGATGAGTTGACTTCCAATGCGGTAGATGTGGGAATGATGAAATTATATGAATATGCTAATCAAAGCAAGGCTTGTAATAAGTGCCCAAGCCTTCAAGGTTGTGTGAATATGATGCAGGGTTATCATCCGAGTCTAGTTGTTATCAGGGGGAATATTGAGATTCAATATGACCGCTGCCCAAGGAAGCTCCAAGAGGATAACCAAAAGAAAAAAGAAAAATTAATCCAAAGTTTATATGTGCCCAAGGACATTTTAGAAGCATCTTTTGACAGGCTGGACATAGAAGGAGAAAGAATGGAAGCGGTAGATGCAGCTATTCGATTTGTAGAGGAGTATAAACCTGGTCAAAGACAAAAGGGAATATACTTTTACGGTGAATTTGGAGTGGGTAAATCCTATATTTTAGGAGCCATTGCAAACGAACTTTCTCAAAAGCAAATTTCTTCTATGATCGTATATGTTCCTGAATTATTTAGGGAAATGAAAAGCTCGATTGCTAATAGTACATTAAATGACAAAATCGAAAGCATCAAAAGGGAGCCGATTTTAATGCTGGATGATATTGGTGCAGAAACAATGTCTAGTTGGATTCGAGACGAGGTATTAGGACCAATCTTACAGTTTAGGATGTTAGAGAATTTACCGACTTTATTTACATCTAATTTTGACTTTAGTGGACTAGAGCATCATCTTACCTACTCTCAAAGAGGAGAAGAGGAAAAGATGAAAGCAATGAGAGTAATGGAAAGAATTCGTTACTTATCTACACCGATTCATGTAAAAGGTAAAAATAAGCGGATATAAAAAATTTATACTAGATGTTTATAAGTGTAAGGAGTAGTGTTGAGTTGACGGAAATTTCGAATGCAGAAAAATTACTGGTAAAGCGTTATAATCAATTTCTTTTCTTTGTATCCATCACTATTTTGCTATTGTTAATCCCATTTTTTCTCTCGTTTTATAGCCCGGGAATTTATAAAATAATCTTGGCATTATTGGTATTTGGATTAACTTATACGTATGTTACAAAAAATAGAAGGTTACTTGCATACGTAAGAAATCTTTGCGAAAAACGATCCATTTCTTTACAAGTGATGTATATAAGATACATTATTGTGTATGTCATTATAGTAGGAGCAATCGTATTCTTTTTGTGAATTTGGATATTACGAACGAAGACAGACTAATTAAAAGTCTGTCTATTTTTTTAGAAAAGGCAATTCCTATATATTGTAAGCATATATTACGATAACGGACATACTCCGATGATTTTCCTTATTTTATAGTCTATTTTCTCTCTATCCCCCATATATATGGAATCGAGGACTTCTTTATAAAGGGGGGATACGGTTGATCGAAATTCAATTTCAATCTGAAAAAGATGCAAAGAAATTTTTGCGTTTAATGAATAAACAGGTAAAACCTGCTGAGTCGATTGAAAGAATAAGTGATGACAATAGTGGAAATGTCGTTAAAATAGATGGAAGCAGTCAGGTAGTGCAAAAATGCTTAACTGCTTTTATCTTGCATATTAAAACAGATGATTGGGCAAAAGAAATATTACAAAATCGTTATTTCTATATGGATGAATTAGAACAACGCAGTATATTAGAACTTCTTCATAGTTTAATAGAAGAAGAGCGTGAAGGACTAGCAAATATAACAAAAGATATAAATATAAAAGCATGTCTTGCAGAAAGTATGAATAATTTTATGGTGGAAACACATCATGCATTTTCTTTTGATTCATTTGTGACCTTTCGATTAAAGGCTTTTTTTGAAAAGCTACTAAAATACATAGAATTATCGATTGATGAGTACAAAATGGAACAAGAATATCAGGTGTTTATTCATAGCTTACGAAATTCCCTTTCTAAAAAAACTGCAAAAGTGAATCATATTCATGTTTTAGTTGACTTAGAAATCCAGTTTTTTGATACCGAATATCAAGAGATTCCCCAACAGGAATTAATGATGTTGTATGAGCAAAGAAGTTTAGCTTCTTCTCCCTATTATATTGACCCATATTCTTTAGGACCACTGCTGGCAATTGCTCCGAAAACAATCTATTTATATACTGAAGATAGGGAGTTGCCTATTGTGCGAACAATTTTAAACATTTTTGAAGAGAGAGTACAGCTTCTTGAAAAGGGTCATTTTTTCCTAAGAATAAACACTCAAAAAGAAATAAAATAAGATTTTTATCTCCCCTTGATTTTATGTTTAGAAAAGCATATAATAACGTACATAAATTAACTATAACTTATACATGTATTGATAAGGACAATAGTTTTCTTGTACGGTTTAAAGAGAGGGAAGGATGCTGGGAACTTCCTAACACGATGAGATTACTTACCACCTTTAAACTTCAGTCAGGAACAGGGAACCTAAGTAATGACTGGCGGTCTCAGCAGCCGTTATCTGTTTAAACTAAAGTCAGACAATGGATTGTCTGAGAATTAGGGTGGAACCACGTGTTTATATTTATAAAACTCGTCCCTTCGCATAGGGATGGGTTTTTTTGCGTTCAATCGGTTCTTATCGTACATGAAAAGCTTAATGGCGAGAATGAAGGAGGAAGTTTTATGTCAGATCTAATTAACATTACATTTCCAGATGGAGCGGTAAAGGAGTTTCCAGTAGGGACAACAACAGAAGATATTGCCGGTTCCATTAGCCCAGGGTTAAGAAAAAAAGCACTTGCAGGAAAAATAAATGGTTCATTATATGATTTGAAAAGACCAATTTTAGAAGATGCTTCTTTTGAAATTGTTACACCTGATAGCCCGGATGCACTAGAAATTTTGCGTCATAGCACTGCACACTTAATGGCACAAGCGATTAAACGTATCTATGGAAATGTAAAGCTTGGTGTAGGTCCAGTTATCGAAAATGGGTATTATTATGATATTGATTTAGAGCAATCATTAACACCAGAAGATTTACCGGCTATTGAAAAGGAAATGAAGAAAATAATCAATGAAAATCTGGAGATTGTTCGTAAAGAAGTAAGCAGAGCGGAAGCGATTGAGCTTTTTAAAGAAATGGATGACGAATATAAGCTAGAATTAATTGATGCAATCCCAGAAGATGAAACGGTAACACTTTATCAACAAGGTGAATTCGTTGATCTATGTCGTGGTGTACATGTTCCTTCAACTGGAAAACTAAAAGAGTTTAAATTACTAAATATTGCTGGGGCTTATTGGAGAGGAAATAGCGATAATAAAATGCTTCAGCGTATTTATGGAACTGCATTCTTTAAGAAGAATGAGTTAGAGGAGCACTTACGATTTTTAGAAGAGGCGAAGGAAAGAGATCATCGTAAAATTGGGAAAGAATTAGATTTATTTATGACTTCTCAAAAAGTGGGACAAGGCCTACCGCTATGGCTTCCAAAAGGTGCAACAATCAGACGCATTGTAGAGCGCTATATAGTAGACAAGGAAGAAAGATTAGGCTATAACCATGTATATACACCGATTATGGGTAGTGTAGACCTGTACAAGACCTCTGGTCACTGGGATCATTATCAAGAGGATATGTTCCCAGTAATGGAAATGGATAATGAACAGTTAGTGCTTCGTCCAATGAACTGTCCACATCATATGGTTGTTTATAAAAATGATATTCACAGCTATCGCGAATTGCCAATTCGTATCGCAGAGCTTGGAACAATGCATCGTTATGAAATGTCAGGTGCATTATCTGGATTACAGCGTGTTCGTGGAATGACATTAAATGATGCGCATATCTTTGTAAGACCAGACCAAATTAAAGATGAATTCAAACGTGTCGTAAACTTAGTATTAGAAGTATATAAAGATTTCGATATTACAGATTACTCATTCCGACTATCTTATCGTGATCCAGCAGATACTGAAAAATATTTTGATGACGATGAAATGTGGGATAAAGCACAAAGCATGCTGAAAGGGGCAATGGACGACCTAGGTCTAGATTATTTTGAAGCAGAAGGAGAAGCTGCATTCTATGGTCCTAAATTGGATGTGCAAGTGAAAACAGCTTTAGGAAAAGATGAGACATTATCTACTGTGCAATTGGACTTCTTATTGCCTGAGCGCTTTGATTTAACATATGTTGGGGAGGATGGAAAACAACATCGTCCAGTTGTTATCCATAGAGGAGTAGTATCTACAATGGAACGCTTTATTGCATTCCTTATCGAAGAATACAAAGGGGCATTCCCAACTTGGTTATCGCCAGTGCAAGTACAAGTGATTCCTGTATCACCTTCTGTACACTTTGACTATGCAAAAGAAGTACAAGAAAACTTACAAAGACACGGTATCCGTGTAGAGCTTGACGAACGTGATGAAAAAATCGGCTACAAAATCCGTGAGGCGCAAATGAAAAAAATCCCTTACATGCTAGTAGTCGGAGATAAAGAAGTAGAAGACAAAGCCGTAAATGTCCGCAAATACGGAGAACAAAAATCAGAAACAGTTTCTTATGTAGACTTCTTGGAAAAATTAACGCAAGAAGTAAAATTTTCTAACTAAGTTAGCATAGATTTTTATGAAGTAGCATTCTTATGACTTAGTTTTCATGGATCTTAGGATAAGGTTCAGAGGGAATGGACGTCTGCCAGAAAGCAAAAAACAAACGAACTTCTGTCGTTTTAAAGGTTGTAAAGTCCGAATTTCGTTCCATATTCCTAGCTTTTCTGAATTTATGCATAAAAAGTATTGCATTGAATCAATTATTTTGATAAAATTTTTCTCGTTGTGATATTTCTTTCGTTGACTTACAGTTATCATTTGTGATATAGTTACTAAGGTAAATTGAATACGAGTTTGAGGAAAAGAAGAAGCACCCGCTTCTCACCTGATTGACACAGATTCCAAGTAGTTAACAGGTATTACGTAAAACATTTTAGGTATTACTTTTGTTTCGTAAGTGTGGGTGAATTGTTCATCCACACTTTTTTATTTGGATGATAAAGATTACAAAGCCTACGATGTCAACTTGAGAGTCAAGTGTCAATTAGTATCTAAGCTAGAGAAGGTGACCTAGAATAGATTATTCTTGACCCGAACGTTGTATTCGTCATTAACCTTGGAGGTGTTTAACTATTAGCAAAGATATGATTTTAAATGAAGGCATTCGTGCAAGAGAAGTTCGTCTTATTGACCAAAATGGAGAACAGCTTGGGATTAAAACGAAATTTGAAGCTCTTGAAATTGCAACACGTGTAAATCTTGATGTTGTTCTTGTTGCTCCAAACGCAAAACCGCCAGTAGCTCGTATCATGGACTATGGTAAATACAAGTTTGAACAGCAAAAGAAAGAAAAAGAAGCACGTAAAAATCAAAAAATCATTAATATTAAAGAGGTTCGCCTTAGTCCAACTATAGATGAGCATGACTTTAATACAAAGCTTCGTAATGCTATTAAGTTCCTAGAAAAAGGCGATAAAGTAAAAGCATCCATTCGTTTTAAAGGACGTGCTATTACACATAAGGAAATCGGTCAACGAGTACTTGTTCGTTTTGCAGAAGCATGTGCAGAAGTTGCCACTGTGGAATCACATCCAAAAATGGACGGTCGAAGCATGTTCATGACTTTAGCGCCTAAAAACGACAAGTAAGAGGAGGAATACCAAATGCCAAAAATGAAAACTCACCGCGGAGCTGCTAAACGTTTCAAAAAGACAGGCTCTGGTAAATTAAAACGCTCAAAAGCTTATACTAGTCACTTATTTGCTAACAAATCTACTAAGCAAAAACGTAAACTTCGCAAAGCTGGATTAGTATCCAAAGGCGATTTCAAACGCATTCGTCATTTATTAGACAACATTAAGTAATTTTTTCAATATAGGAGGGAAATTATATGCCACGTGTTAAAGGCGGTACAGTTACACGCAAACGTCGTAAAAAAGTTCTTAAATTAGCTAAAGGTTATTATGGTTCAAAACATACATTATACAAAGTTGCAAACCAACAAGTAATGAAATCATTAATGTATGCATACAGAGATCGTCGTCAAAAGAAACGTGATTTCCGTAAATTATGGATTACTCGTATCAACGCAGCTGCTCGTATCAACGGTCTTTCTTATAGCCGTTTAATGCACGGATTGAAGTTAGCTGGTATTGAAGTAAACCGTAAAATGCTTGCTGAACTTGCTGTAAGTGATGAAAAAGCATTTGCTGAATTAGCTACAGTTGCAAAACAAAACTTAAAATAAGTTTATTAAAAAAAGGAGGTATTTGCTACCTTCTTTTTTTTATATTTTTTTCTTTGAAAGAAGGAGGAAGCAGGATGATGCCATTACTATCCATCTATTTAGTGTTAATCAATGTAACAGGCTATTTATTCATGATGATTGATAAAAAAAGAGCGATCAAGCATCAGTATCGCATAAGTGAGCGAACCCTTTGGACAATTGCTATTTTTTTCGGTGCTTTAGGGTTATACATAGGTATGAAAAATTTTCGGCATAAAACAAAGCATGCTACATTTAAATATGGTTTACCAGCACTAACATTACTAGAATTAGGGATTGTACTCTATTGGCTGAATGTTTAGGCATATTCTCTTGTCTTTTTCTATACACTTTAATAACAGCATGATTCTTTAGAGCAGAAGGTGATAAGATGGAAGAGCAGTTATCAGTCCTATTTGTAATGGTAGAAGTTAGTGGCATTTTAGCGCCAATTATATTTATTTTATTCCATACCCTACGGCAATTTTTGTTTATTCCTCCAATCTTAGTCTGTATTGCAGGAGGAGTTTTATTTGGAGTGACGCTTGGAACCATCTATTCTATTATAGGCTTAACAATTAATTGTCTCATTTTCTATACTGTCATTCATCGCTTGCCAAAGACACATCGGAAACTATCTAATTTAAAAAAAAGATGGTTTGGGGAGTATCGTAATTTGACACTTGGACAAATCACAGTATTGCGTTTAATACCAGTATTTCATTATCATTTACTAAATTTTTGCCTATTAGAGAAAAGAAAAAGTTTAAATGAATATGGAAAAAGCGCTTTTTTAAGCAATATACCTTTAGCGTTCTTTTATACTATTTTCGGTCAGTTTATTAGTCAATTTTCGTTAACAATGGTCGTCATTATTATGTTTGCATTAGCGATACTTGTTTATATTTTAAGGGAAAAAATTACGATTATTAAATGGAGAGAATTTTTTAAAGAAGCCCATGAGTAAAATACTTCATGTAAAAAAGTCTAGGACAAAACTAATTTGCTAATCTGTGAAGACGAACAATTTCTAATATAGCGATTTCACAAATAGCTGTTATCCAATATGAGTTATGAAAAATAATCAAATGAAAAACTAATTCGTTCCCATTCTGCTACAGACACAAAATGTGCTGCAGGGAACAACACCAACTTCACTGAAACGGTCTTTTATAAACTATAAAAACCCGACCAACCATATGGAACTTGATATGGTTGGTCGGGTTTTTCAATGAGCTGGAATACTGTCCGAACCTCTACGTATTTTTTTCTGCTTCTTTAAACCGTGTCCAATCAATTTTAGCCTTTGGGTATATAGACAATAGTGACTGTTCTATATAGGCTTTGTCTTGTTTTGACATCTTCGTATTATAAGGATTGGTAGGGAATAGTAAGATGTGATCAACTTCGTTTGCTACTGCGTATTTTTCCCCTTCGAGTAAATGCCCTTTATAGGTTAATAAGAGATTCATTCTTATATTATCCTTTTGATCGAGCAAATAAAAAGTTCTCCGCTTTTGCGCTAACTTCAATCGTTGTTGTGGATTCATTAAGAAAGAAAGGATTCGAAATAAACCATAAAGAAGAAATACGAGCAGAACAATTAACAAAAGCCATTTCATAAAAGAGCCTCCAGTAACTTAATTTTTCAGGATTAACTAATAGAATACGATTGATAATAGAAAAGGTTTCATTATTTTAGAAAAAATATTTTTTTAAAAGAAAAAAGATTAAATAAATAGAAACCAAGGTTTGATACATAATAAAAGCAAGGGTTCTTTCTATACCCATATAAGACGGGTAGTAAGCAACTATTGAGGGAAGATTCTTTTTATAAGTAATTAATACTTTGTACTATATCTATTTTCTAGTATAATAATGAAGAATATATTATATTAAGGGAGTCGAAATAATGTCCAAATTAGATGAAACATTAACGATGCTTAAAGATCTCACAGATGCAAAAGGCATCCCAGGCAATGAAAGAGAACCAAGAGAAGTAATGAAAAAGTACATAACAGAATATGCGGATGAAGTGACAACAGATAATTTAGGAAGCTTAATTGCTAAGAAAGTTGGTCAGGAAAATGGACCAAAAATTATGGTTGCAGGTCATCTGGATGAAGTTGGATTTATGGTAACTCGTATTGATGATAAAGGGTTTCTTTATTTTCAAACAGTAGGCGGTTGGTGGTCCCAAGTAATGCTAGCTCAAAGAGTAACGATTGTAACGAGTAAAGGCGAAATTACTGGAATTACAGGGTCTAAACCTCCACATGTATTAAGCCCAGAAGCAAGAAAAAAACCAATAGATATTAAGGATATCTTTATTGATATTGGTGCATCTTCTAAAGAAGAAGCAATGGAATGGGGAGTAAAACCAGGAGATATGATCGTTCCATATTTCGAATTTACAGTAATGAATAATGAAAAAATGTTGCTTGCAAAAGCATGGGATAATCGAATTGGTTGTGCAATTGCAATTGATGTATTAAAAAATTTAAAAGAAATCAATCATCCTAATATTGTATATGGTGTTGGAACAGTTCAAGAAGAGGTAGGTCTTCGTGGAGCGAAAACAGCAGCGAACTTAATTGAGCCGGATATTGGGTTCGGAGTTGATGTTGGAATAGCTGGAGATACACCGGGAGTTACAGAAAAAGAAGCACTAAGTAAAATGGGTAAGGGTCCACAAATCATCTTATATGATGCTTCAATGGTTTCCCATAAAGGGTTACGTGACCTTGTTACAGATACAGCGGATGAGCTAAACATTCCTTATCAATTTGATAGTGTGCCAGGAGGCGGGACAGACTCTGGCTCTATTCACTTAACACATAAAGGAGTTCCGACGTTATCGATCACAATCGCAACTCGCTATATTCATTCACATGCTGCAATGCTTCATCGTGATGATTATGAAAATGCAGTCAAATTAATTGTGGAAGTTATTAAGAGATTAGATCGTGAAACAGTTGATTCCTTGACATTTGCATAAACAGCTAAAATAAAAAAGGGAATTTGATCTTCAAAAATCAAATTCCCTTTTTCTTATTTCAAAGAAAATACTATAACTTATACCAAAATCTTTTACTCGATTGGAGGGATTTGGGTATTTAATATAGCTGCTTTCCGTGCTTTAAGGAGACGATTAATATTAACTACAATCGTTTTGACAGCAGCATAGGTCGGTACGGCAAGAATCATTCCTAAAATTCCTGCTAAATTTCCTGCTACTAATAACAAAATAATAATTGTTGCTGGATGGGTATCCAACCTTTTTCCTAGAATTAATGGAGATAGGATATTTCCTTCAATCTGTTGAGCAATGGTAATGACAATAATAACTAGGAACGCTTGTGTTGGCGATGTGAAAAGGGCGATTATAACAGCTGGTGCACCACCAATTAAAGGACCAACATATGGAATAATATTCGTAACAGCAACAATTAAGGCCATTACAAGTGCATAATCAAGCCCAATACTCAAATAGCCGATTAAAGATAAGGTTCCTACAAACAAAGCTACTATTACTTGTCCTTGAATATAGGCTGCAATTGTTTCACTTGTATCTTTAATAATTCTTAAACCTTCTTTTCGATAAGAAGAAGGGAAGAATTTTGATAATGCTTCAGGAAATTTGCTACCATCTTTAAAACAATAGAAAAGTAAAAATGGAACCGTTACAATAGTAATGGTGATATTCGTCATGGTACTGATAACTGTCCCAATTCCATTTGTTATATTGCTTGGAATAGTTTGAGCATAAGCCTTTAGGTTCTCCGTAATATCCTCAATTTTT
Organism: Niallia sp. Sow4_A1; assembly: GCF_052116745.1. NCBI lineage: Bacteria > Bacillati > Bacillota > Bacilli > Caryophanales > Bacillaceae > Niallia > Niallia sp. Sow4_A1. Next base: position 18,284 of record NZ_JBQKKM010000038.1, read on the forward strand.
ACATATTCTTGGTTCATAATCCATTTATACTGTTTAGTATCATTTAAGTATTGGAAATAGTGAACTGCATCATCAGCATATTTAGGAATATTGCTAAATAATTCGCTAACCTGTTTACTAATCATCGGTACAACACTGCCAATTGCCAAAATAATAATTCCAATCACTGCAAGATAGAGAATAATAATTGCGAGTGTTTTCGGAATTTTATTTTTTTGCAAAAATTTAACGATTGGATTAAGTAAAAAATATAAGAAACCAGTAATTATAATTGGCACAAAAAGTGTGGAAAATAGCACTGCAACTGGTTTGAATAAAAACGTAATTTTTGTGCAGAGATAAATAATGGCAGTGATGATGAGGATCTGCAGTAACCAATAATGAAACTTCTTCTTTGTCAAAATTTTTCACCTTTTTCTTATTTTGTATAGCAAGTATAGCATATTCATTCAATTTCTTGTAAATATTGTATTATGTATTTTAAACGATTGTATCACACTTTACGTTCATAATGATATTACGAGATAAGGAGGAGAAAAGTTTCATTTATCCTAAGAAGATTTCCTTTAAAGTATAAGAAAAAATGATACAATCTGTTATTTTTAGAAACAAGATTGTATCACTCCATGAACCATACACAAAATGCTATGTTAATCTGTATTAATAATTTTCAGATGGGAAATATTTAAGAAATTACGAATGTTCAAAGCGGTAGCCCCAAATAAAGATGCCTTCGAACCTAAACTGGAATTTTCAATGACGATGTCTTTATTAAAGGAGCTTTGCAGATTATTGCTGATTAATGAAAGTATCTCAGGGATTCTTCGAATGACAGAACTGTTCATGAATATAACCTTTGGAGCAAAAAAAGTCATTATATTGTTTATGCCCTTCGATAAATTATAGCAATGTTCTTGAATAATTTCTTGAACAAGGGGGTCTTTAGCAAAATATAGCTCAGCTAATAAATCAGGATTGACATCTGTTAACTCTTTCTTTTCTTTGAACAGCTCTAGAAGAACTTTATCGGAGCAGTACTGCTCTAAGCAACCTTTATTCCCACAAGGACAAGCTTTGCCGTTTGGATAAAGCACAGAATGACCAACTTCACCAGCTCTTCCATCTAGTCCTGTAAATAATTGACCATCTATTATAATTCCAGCACCGATCCCACTGTGAATACTTAAACTGATTAAGTTATTAAATTCAGTAGAAAAAGTAGACTCTCCTATTGCTGTTAAATTTGCTTCGTTTTCAATATGGATAGGATACTGGTATAGCTTCGTTAATTCCTCATAAAGTTCCATTTTGTCTAAATCATAATATGGTGTAAATGAGATAGTATTTTCATTTACAATACCATGAATCGCAATTCCAATTCCGATAATACCATAGGTTGTCAGATGGCTTATTTTTTGATATTTTTCAATTATATTTGAAACATGTGCAATGACATTTTCTTTTGTAATAAATATACCTCTTTCTTTATTGTAAAAGACAACTTCTCCATCTAGGTATGTGACCATTGTGGAAATGAAGTCATAGCCAAGCTCGATAGCGATTGAAAGACCTGCTTTATTATTTAGTTGTAAAAGAATTGGTTTTCTTCCTCCAGAATGACTACTCTCACCAATTCCAATTTCTTCAATAAGTTTATCCTCAAGTAATTTCTTTGTTATATCAGATACAGTTGCTTTATTTAAACCAATATTAGATGAAAGACTTGCTCGAGAAATGGGAGCATGTTGAACAATTTGCTCCATGACAAGAGAAGCATTTTGCTCTCTAATTACATATTTATCTGTGACCATTATTTTCCTCCAAACTAATTAATCCCCTTATAACGATGCTCATATTGTTAGGTTACCATACTAATTAAAATACTTCTATTAAATTTATGGATAAAATAATAAAAATACTATTGTAAGCGCTTGACAAAAAATATAGTTAGATTTATGATTAATGCAGTTAGTATACTGAACTAACAAATTAAAAATGATTTAATAGAATAGAAAGAAGATGCTACTTTTAAAAAGTAAGTTAAAGCAAGAACAAAAATATCTTTTATAACAATTAGGAGGGAATTAACATGGAATTTTTTCCAATGATTAAAGAAGTCAAATATGAAGGACCAAAAACTGAAAATATTTTTGCTTACCGTCACTACAATCCAGAAGAAGTAGTTTTAGGAAAAACAATGAAAGAACATTTACGATTCAGCTTGGCATGGTGGCATACATTAACACAAGATGGATCAGATCCATTTGGTGCAGCTACTAATGTTCGTAACTGGTTTGGTGAAACACCAATGAAAACAGCAAAAAATAGAGTAGAAGCAGGCTTTGAATTAATGGAAAAAATGGGCTTTGAATTCTTTTGCTTCCATGATGTTGATATTGCTCCAGAAGGGGAAACATTACAAGAGTTCTTCGACAATTTAGATGTAATCACAGATTTGATTAAAGAGAAGATGGATCAAACAGGTATTAAATTACTTTGGAATACGGCTAATATGTTTACAAATCCTCGCTTTGTACATGGGGCTGCTTCATCATCAAATGCAGAAGTTTTTGCATATGCTGCAGCTCAGGTGAAAAAAGGGTTAGAAATCAGTAAAAAGCTTGGCGGCAAAAACTATGTATTCTGGGGTGGCCGTGAAGGATATGAATCTTTACTAAACACAGATTTACAACTTGAACAAGACAACATGGCTCGTTTTTTCCATATGGCAGTTGATTACGCAAAAGAATTAAATCATGAAGTTCAATTTTTAATTGAGCCAAAACCAATGGAGCCATCAAAACACCAATACGATTTTGACGCTGCGACTGCAATGGCTTTCTTACAAAAATACAATCTTGATAAACACTTTAAACTAAACTTAGAAGCAAACCATGCAACATTAGCAGGGCATACTTTTGAACATGAAATGGCAGTAGCTAGAAGCTACAATGCACTTGGATCTCTGGATGCGAACCAAGGGGATGTAATGCTTGGATGGGATACAGATGAATTCCCAACTAATATCTATGATACAACTCTAGCAATGTATCAAGTGCTAGAAAACGGAGGAATTGCTCCTGGTGGTATTAACTTTGATGCGAAAGTACGCCGTTCTTCTTTCTCTATGGAAGATTTAGTGCTAGCACACATTGCTGGTATGGATACCTTTGCACGCGGATTAAAATCAGCTGCAAAACTAAAAGAAGATCGTTTCTTCGACAAAGAAATTGAACGTAGATATATGAGCTATACAACTGGAATTGGTAAGTCCATTGTAGAAGGTAAAGAAGATTTGAAAACATTAACAGAATATGCATTACAACATGATCAAATTGAAAATGAGCCAAATCATCTAGAATTCTTAAAATCTCGTTTGAACGATTATTTAGTATAATATAAATATAATAATTTGGTATAACACCATAAAGGGGTGTCTCAGGTAGAAGGAATTGGCATCACAAGTTTATTAGTAGGAGCTAATTGAAAATAATCTACTATTTATACTTGTGGAGGTCTAAATCTCTATAAATGAGGCAGCCCTTTCTTTTATCATTTGTCACATGACTTAGGAAGGGAGAGCGTGAAAATGTCGTATGTAATAGGAATTGATTTAGGAACTAGTTCATTAAAAGGCTTGTTAGTTGATAAAGAAGGCAAGGTTCTTATAACAAAGAGCTCTGAATATGAGCTTCTGACTCCTCAGCCAAAATATAGTGAACAGAATCCAAATGTTTGGATCGAAGCATTGGATATTGTCTTAAAAGAAATAATTGCCGCATTTCCAGAAGCAGCATCAGAAACAGAGGGAATTAGTTTCTCTGGACAGATGCATAGCTTGGTTTTATTAGATGGAAATGGTAAACCATTAAGAAACGCAATTTTATGGAATGATGTGAGAACAAGCAAACAATGCCTGGAAATAATGGATAAAGCGGGACAAGAAGTTATTCAAATTACAAAAAACAAAGCGTTAGAAGGATTTACTTTACCTAAACTACTGTGGGTGAAGGAAAACGAGCCGACCATATGGGAAGAAGCAAAGCACTTTTTATTGCCAAAAGATTATTTAGGATTCTATTTAACTGGCAATAAGCAAATGGAGTATTCAGATGCTGCTGGCACCTTATTGCTAAATGTGGAAGAAAAGGTTTGGAGCGAATCTATTGCTGAATTATTTGATTTGCCACTATCTATTTTCCCTAAGCTTGTCGAGTCTTCTGACAAAATAGGCGTAATGAATAAACAACTTGCAGATAAGTATGGCTTTACAAATGAAATCGCTGTATTTTCTGGAGGTGCGGACAATGCTTGTGCAGCAGTTGGGGCAGGGATTGTGCAAGAAGGTATGGGATTAGCAAGTATCGGAACATCTGGCGTATTTCTTTCCTATGAGCAAGATGGGCAACAGGATTATGAAGGAAAAGTTCATTATTTCAATCATGCAATAAAAGACAGTTTTTATTCCATGGGTGTAACCTTATCTGCCGGATATAGCTTGAATTGGTTTAAAAATACTTTTGCTGCAGATAAACGCTATGATGAGCTTCTTTCTAATATGGGGAATGTGCCAATTGGTTCAGATGGTTTATTGTTTACGCCTTATATAATGGGAGAAAGAACACCATATACAGATAGTCAAATTAGAGGAAGTTTTATTGGCATGGATGCAAGGCATACATTAGATAACTTTGCACGTGCTGTTGTGGAGGGTATCACTTTTTCACTTAATGATAGTAAGATATTGATGGAGGAAAATGCAAATAAGCAATTTACACGCATTGTCTCTGTAGGTGGCGGAGCAAAAAACAGTAATTGGTTACAAATTCAAGCAGATATCTTTAATGCGCCAGTCGTTAATTTGACAGTCGAACAAGGACCGGGATTAGGAGCAGCGATGATTGCTGCTGTTGGATTAGGTTGGTTCCCAACGATGAATGAGTGTGTGGAGAAATTTGTTCATTATAAGGAAGAGTTTCAGCCAATTCCTGAAAATGTGAAGAAATATGAAAAGGTATATGAAATTTATAAAGGTGTATATGAAGCAACAAAAGAAACTGCACATAAATTACATGCGTTAAATGAGTAGTTTATTTTAAAATGCTAAACCAAAAAGAAGGAGAAACCTCCTTCTTTTTGGTTACTTTAGTCCATTTTCCAATGTCTGCAACATTTCAGTTTTATCATCTTCAGAAGAATTTTTCCAAATTACTTCGAATAGAACGCCTAAACCAGGTAACATTTTCTCTTCCCCATTTTGAATAGCATCCACGATGGTGTCTTTTAATTCATCTTGAGAATTTCCAGAAACATTGTGGATTATTGCATTTCGTAAATTTAAATTCATAATAAGCACCCTTCTTTCCATTGTTATCTATCAACACCATTTCAATTGGAAATGATATTAGATAGACGTTTTGTAGAACACATCTATTTTTATCATTTCACTAATGCCGTTTATTATGTATTTTATTTAAGCTATAATAGAGGACATAGAGATCATCTGGTGATTATGAAGGAGAATAGTAAGTGAAACACATACTTTCAGTAAAAAATCCACAAATTAAAGAATGGAAAAAAAGATTAACAAAAAAGGAAAGAGATAAAACGGGAACGTTTTTGGTGGAAGGCTTTCACCTTGTGGAAGAAGCATTCAAAGCAGATGCCATCATCGATTTGATTATTTCTGAAGATATAGATGTACCTGCTTGGAATTATAGAGATATACCGATAACAATTGTTACGAAAGAAATCATTAAAGAGCTTTCAGATACAGAAACACCACAAGGCATTCTTGCACTCTGCAAACAGCAAAGTCATCAAGAAATACTATCCACTGCTCAAACCTTTATTGCGATTGATCAGGTTCAAGATCCTGGTAATATGGGAACCATTATCCGAACTGCAGATGCAGCAGGGATAGATGCTGTTATTATAGGAGAAGGAACTGTTGATATATACAATCCAAAAGTAGTTAGATCCGGTCAAGGCAGCCATTTTCACTTGCCAATCATAAAAACAAATATACCTGCATTTATAGAGGAATTGAAAGAAAGAAAGGTTCCCGTTTACGGTACTGCACTTGAAAATGGCAGAGATTACCGAGAAACAGTAAAAACAGACGAGTTTTGTTTGATTGTCGGGAATGAAGGCAATGGTGTAAGCAAAGAAGTTTTAAGTAAGACAGATACCAACTTGTATATCCCTATTTACGGAAAAAGTGAATCCTTAAATGTTGCTGTAGCAGCTGGGATTTTGATGTATTATTTTAAATAATCTGTTTTCCTAAATAAAGTTTTCGAAATGGTGGAATCTTAGGCTAAAAAGGCATTTGAAAACTGAATAGATATATATTATAATTAAAAACAAATTACATGAATAAAGACATTGATGGAGAAAAGTAATTGGTGATTTTTAATCAAGGGAGAAAATGCCGCAGACTGTAAGCATTTTTATTAAAAACATGAATGAAGTTCACCTCCTGAGTCGGCATCGGGACCATTTTTTCTTTTTAGAAATGATGTAAAGATGTACCGGTATAGACTACCGTTATCCAAATGAAGTGAACTTGTTTTATCATACATACAAGTTAATTAGGGTGGTACCGCGACAATAACCTCGTCCCTTTTTTGGGGATGGGTTTTTTTTATGCCAATTTTCATGCAAAATCAACCAATATATAAGGAGGAAAAGTGATGGAAGATAAATTAAAAGAACTGCAAGCTGAAGCACTATCACGCATTGAAAACAGTAATGATATGAAAGAACTAAATGAAATTCGTATCGCATATTTAGGTAAAAAAGGTCCAATTACAGAAGTGTTAAAAGGAATGGGAAAGCTATCTGCTGAAGAAAGACCAAAAATGGGTGCACTAGTAAACGTAATTCGTGACGATATTACTAGCCACATTGAAGCTAAACAAAAGGCTTTAGAAGAAGCAATTGTCCAAGAAAAAATTGCTTCTGAAACAATTGATATTACCTTACCAGGTCGTCCAGTTTCTGTAGGAAATCATCATCCGCTTACAAGAGTAGTGGAAGAAATTGAAGATCTCTTTATTGGTATGGGTTATACCGTGGAAGAAGGACCAGAAGTGGAAAATGATTACTATAATTTCGAAGCATTGAATCTTCCTAAAGATCACCCAGCGCGCGATATGCAAGATTCTTTCTATATAACAGAAGAAACATTACTTAGAACACAAACTTCTCCAATGCAAGCAAGAACGCTTGAGAAGCATAAAGGGAAAGGGCCAGTGAAAATTATTTGTCCTGGTAAAGTGTATCGCCGTGATAATGATGATGCGACACATTCCCATCAATTTATGCAGATTGAAGGACTTGTAGTAGACGAAAACATTCGAATGAGCGATTTAATTGGAACATTGGAAGTTTTTGCTAAAAAAATGTTTGGGGAAGATAGAGAAATCCGCTTGCGTCCAAGCTTTTTCCCATTCACAGAGCCTTCCGTTGAAGTAGATATCTCTTGCTTTATCTGTAAAGGTGCAGGCTGTAGTGTATGTAAAAAAACAGGCTGGATCGAAATTTTAGGAGCGGGAATGGTTCATCCAAATGTATTGGAAATGTCGGGGTTTGATTCAAAGAAATATTCTGGTTTTGCCTTTGGAATGGGTCCAGAGCGAATTGCGATGTTGAAATATGGAATTGATGATATTCGTCATTTCTACACAAACGATGTACGTTTCTTAAAACAATTTTCAGTACCGGAATATTAAGGGTGGAGGAGAAAAAATGTTAGTATCCTATAATTGGTTAAATGAATATGTAGATTTGAATGGTATTAATCCCGATGAATTAGCGGAAAAGATAACGAAAAGCGGGATTGAAGTGGAAGGTGTTGAAATTCTTGATGAAGGGATTAAAAATGTTGTTATCGGTTATGTTGTAGAGCGTGAACAACACCCAAATGCAGACAAATTGAATAAATGCTTAGTAGATGTAGGTGAAGGGGATCCAATTCAAATTATTTGTGGAGCGCCTAACGTTGATAAGGGACAAAAAGTTGCTGTCGCGAAAGTAGGAGCAGTACTTCCTGGGAACTTTAAGATTAAAAAGGCAAAACTTCGCGGTGAAGAATCAAATGGAATGATCTGTTCTTTACAAGAACTTGGAATTGAAGGGAAAATGGTTGCAAAAGATTATGCGCAAGGTATTTTTGTTTTTCCAAGCGATGTGGAAGTTGGAAAAAATGCCCTAGAATACTTACAACGAAATGATGCTGTCTTAGAACTAGGGTTAACTCCAAACCGTGCTGATTGCTTAAGCATGCTTGGTGTAGCGTATGAAGTTGCAGCAATCTTAGGAAAAGATGTTAAATTACCTGATACTGCATATCCAACTATTAACGAGAAAGCATCTGATTATATTCAAGTATCTGTCGAAGAAAATGGAGATACACCATTATATACAGCAAGAGTAATTAAGAATATTAAAATCGCTCCATCACCATTATGGATGCAAGGAAAATTAATGGCAGCAGGAATTCGTCCACATAACAATGTAATAGATATTACAAACTATATTTTATTAGAATATGGTCAGCCGTTGCATGCTTTTGATTATGATAAAATAGGATCAAAAGAAATTCTAGTAAGAAAAGCCCAAAGTGGAGAAAAAATTACGACGCTTGATGAAGCAGAAAGAACGTTATCAGCAGACAATTTACTAATCACGAATGGAAAAGAAGGAATTGCTGTTGCTGGAGTAATGGGTGGCGCTAATTCTGAAGTGCAATCTAATACAACCACTGTGTTATTAGAATCTGCTTATTTTGACAGTAAAGTCATTCGCAGATCATCAAAAGTGATTGGGTTAAGAAGTGAAGCAAGTGCTAGATATGAAAAAGGGATTGATCCAAATCGAGTGCGCATAGCTGCAGATAGAGCATGTCAATTATTGCATTTATATGCAAGCGGAGAGGTGCTTGAAGGAGAAGTAGCGGTTGATACATTAACAGCTGAACCAAAAGTTGTTTCCATTACGCTAACTAAAATTAATCAAACCCTTGGAACTTCTTTAGAGTCAAATGCAGTTACTGCTATTTTTGACAGTCTACAATTTACAACACAAGTTATGGGAGATACGTTCACAGTAACGGTTCCAACGAGAAGAAATGATATTGTCATTGAGGCAGATTTAATCGAGGAAGTTGCCCGTCTGTATGGGTATGATAATTTACCGAAAACATTGCCTATTGGCGCATCTACACCGGGTACCTTAACTTCTTATCAGAAGAAGCGTCGTATGGCTCGCAGATATTTGGAATCAGCTGGTTTATATCAAGCGATTACGTATTCATTAACAAATGAAGCGAAAGTCCATAGCTTTGCTTTAGAAAAAAGAAATCCAATTAAACTTGCAATGCCAATGAGTGAGGAACGTGCATTATTACGTCAAAGTATCGTACCACAGCTTTTAGAAGTACTAAAATACAATGCAGCAAGACAAAATGAGAGCAGTGCCGTTTATGAAACAGGAGTTGTTTTCCTAGCGAATGAAAATCAGGAACTTCCAGAAGAAAAAGAACATTTAGCTGGAGCTGTGACGGGAATATGGAGCACTCATCCATGGCAGGGAGAAAAGAAAGCTGTTGATTTCTTTGTTGTAAAAGGTGTATTAGAAGGTCTGTTCCAAAAGTTAGGTGTATCGGAGAAAATTACTTTTACAAGAGCGGAAATGGAAGGAATGCATCCAGGAAGAACGGCTGAAATCGAATTTAATGGAGACGTTATTGGGTTTGTTGGTCAAGTTCATCCACAAATGCAAAAGGAATTAGATTTAAAAGAAACGTATTGCTTTGAACTAGACTTAAGCAAATTATTTGCAGTAGAAATAGAAGCTTTACACTATACTTCTATTCCTCGCTTCCCTTATGTAACAAGAGATATAGCGCTTGTTGTGGATAAACAAATTCTAGCAGGAAATCTTCAAGGAATCATCCGAGATGCCGGTGGGAAATTATTGAAAGATGTCCAAGTGTTTGATTTATATGAGGGAGAAAAAATGGAAGAAGGCAAAAAGTCAATTGCATTCTCCTTAACTTATTTCGATCCAGAACAAACATTAACAGATGAAATGATCAGTAAAGTTCACGAAAAAGTACTTGCAGCTGTGGAAGAACAAGCAGGAGCTACTTTAAGAGGCTAACGAAATAGTAAAAAGCATCCCATCGTTCTATTTTGGGATGCTTTTTTTCTTGATGGAAATAGTAATTCTTTCCCCTTATAACAAGTCTTGAGATAGAATCTATTCGAATGACTTCCCTAGCAAGAATAGTTCATGATATGATAGAAACTAGGATTCTTTAGAATGGAGGCATGGGCGTGTCAAATACCCCTAAAAATCGTACAAATGTTGATATATACGGAACACCATATACAATAATAGGGGAAGAACCTTCTAGTCATGTTAGACTGGTTGCCTCCATAGTAGATAAAAAAATGCGTGAAATTCATGTCATGAATCCCTCACTTGATTTAAATAAACTAGCAGTCCTTACTGCTGTTAATATAGTAAATGACTATGTAAAGCTAGAAGATCGAGTGAAAGAACTGGAAGAAGAATTAAAAAGAGAAAAGGACTGACAATGTTCATGTTGGATATTATTTTGGTTATATTGCTGCTTTTTGGTCTTTTAAGAGGACTAAAAAGAGGATTTATTATGCAAATTATACACTTAACAGGATTTATTGTTGCGTTTATTGTTGCTAATAAATATTACATACCACTATCGCAAAAATTAACACTATGGATTCCCTATCCAAATACAGGAGAAAGCAGTTTTCTACATTCTTTTATTCAGACTGCGAATATAGAAGATGTTTTTTACAGAGGATTCTCCTTTATTGTGATATTTTTTGTCGTGAAAATTATTTGGCAAATTCTTGGTAGTATGATAGATTTTGTTGCTAGTATTCCAATTTTAAAACAGTTAAATACATGGGCTGGTGCTGTATTAGGATTTATCGAAACGTATTTGCTATTATTCCTTCTATTATATATTTCTATTTTAATCCCAATTGATTTTATACAAGCTCAATTAAACGAATCCTCTGTAGCAGCTTGGATGATAGAAAATACTCCTTATTTTTCAGAGAAAATTAAAGATTTATGGTTCGACTATATCGCTTCATAGAAATTAGGAAACTCTTCTAGCTTTGTATGTAGCTAGTGGAGTTTTTTGTGTGGTTAGCAATTACGAACATCATTATTGAAATATTGAAGTTCATGGTATGATATGTAGTGTAGGCAGAATTTAGAAAATAGAAGATTTATTATATCCATGTAGGTGATGAAATGACAATAACAAACAAAGATATTATTCGATTATTAGAGCAAATAGCGATATATATGGAGCTTAAAGGAGAAAATCCTTTTAAAATTTCAGCTTTTCGAAAAGCTGCAAATACAATAGAAACAAGTGAATACAATTTAACCGAGATAACAGATTTAACACAGTTGCCTGGCATCGGCAAGGGAACAGCGGCTGTTATAGAAGAATATATAAAAGAAGGAAAGTCTTCCGTATTGCAAGAATTGAAAGACGAAGTTCCGAAAGGGTTAATTCCTTTGCTACAGCTACCAGGTCTTGGTGGGAAGAAGATAGCGAGATTATATAAAGAGCTATCTGTTGAAAATGCTGATGATTTAAAAAATGCCTGTTTAGAAGGAAAAGTTCAAGCGTTAAAGGGATTTGGAAAAAAGACAGAGGAAAAAATACTAGAATCTCTGCAAAATGTTGGATCAAGACCAGATCGATTACCGATTGCCTTTATGATCCCAATTGCTGTTTCGATTGAAGAGGCATTATCGAAAATGGAGGGGGTTGTCCGCTATTCAAGAGCAGGAAGCTTAAGAAGAGTGAGAGAGACCATTAAAGATTTAGATTTTATTATTGCAACAGAGAATCCTGAACAAGTGAAAACACAGTTGCTTCAGCTTTCCTCTATTAAAGAGGTAATTGGAGCAGGTGCAACAAAAGTAAGTATTGTTCTTGGACTCGATTACGACGTCTCTATAGACTTTCGTTTAGTAAAGCCAAATGAATTTGCAACAACGCTACATCATTTCACCGGTTCAAAGGAACATAATGTGCGAATGAGACAGCTAGCAAAGGAACGTGGAGAAAAGATAAGCGAATATGGTGTGGAGAATAATGAAACAGGAGAAATTAAAACCTTCGAATCAGAAGAAGCTTTCTATCATTATTTCGGACTACCATTCATTCCTCCTGAAATAAGAGAAGATGGAAAAGAAGTAGACAACTATTCAGATCAAAGTGAGCTCATTTCCTTGGAAGATATTAAAGGTGATTTGCATATGCACACAACAGCAAGTGATGGTGCACATACATTAGAGGAAATGGTAGAAGCGAACCGTCATTTAGGCTATCAATATATGGCGATAACGGACCATTCCCAATATTTAAAGGTAGCAAATGGATTAACACCAGAAAGAGTACGCAAGCAAATACAAGAAATTAAAAGACTTAATGCAAAGTATGATGATATCACTATTTTAGCTGGGGCGGAAATGGATATTCTTCCTGATGGGACTTTAGATTATGAGGAAGATTTATTGAAAGAATTAGATATTGTTATTGCTTCCATTCATTCTGCGTTTTCCCAATCGAAGGAAAAGATTATGACTCGTTTAAAAGCAGCCATGGAAAATAAGTATGTCGATATCATTGCACACCCAACTGGTAGAAAAATTGGGAAAAGGGATGGATATGCTGTCGATATGGACATGCTTATTCAATTAGCAAAAGAAACGAACACTGTTTTGGAGCTAAATAGTAATCCGAACCGTTTAGATTTAAATGCTACGTATATTAAAATGGCGCAGGATGCTGGCGTGAAGATTGTTATTAATACAGATGCCCATTATAAGCATGAGCTTCATAATATGGCAATAGGTGTTTCCACAGCAAAAAAAGGCTGGATTAAAAAATCGACGGTCCTAAATGCGATGACAAAGGAAGAACTATTGGAATTTTTGTATAAAGGCTAATATATAAGCAAATAGAGAATACTTACAAACATCATTAACCCATAAGCGGGATAGCAAAGGAGATTACTCCATGCAGGAAAGAGTATTAAAAACGTTAGAATTTGATAAAATAAAAGCGCAATTAATGGAGCATGTTTCTTCCTCTTTAGGCAGAAATAAAGTAGAAGAACTAATTCCATCAACGGATTACAATGAGGTAGTAAGATGGCAAGAAGAAACAGATGAAGCGGCTAAAGTATACCGAATGCGGGGAACAATTCCTCTTGATGGGATTTATGATATCGGTGCCCATGTGAAAAGGTCTTCTATCGGTGGAATGCTGAGTCCTATCGAATTAAATCATGTTGCAAGTACTGTTCATACTAGTAGACAAATGAAACGTTTCATTGAAGAATTTCATGAAGAAGAAGCTGTGCCTATTCTTTTTACCTTAACAGATAGTATCACGGTATTAGCCGAATTAGAAGAAGAAATAAAGATGGCGATTGATGAACAGGGTTCGGTTCTAGACAGTGCAAGTGATACACTCAGAACGTTGAGAAATCAATTGCGTAGAAACGAAGCAAAGGTACGGGAGAAGCTAGAAAGTATGATTCGTTCCTCAAATGCCCAAAAGATGCTTTCAGACAGTATTATTACAATAAGAAATGATCGCTATGTTATTCCAGTTAAACAAGAATATAGAGGGAATTATGGTGGAATTGTTCATGATCAAAGTGCTTCAGGGCAAACTTTGTTTATTGAACCACAGTCTGTAGTTACCTTAAATAATGAGTTGCAAGGAATTCGAGTCAAGGAACAGCAAGAGATAGACCGTATTTTGACCCAATTGACGGCACTTGTTGCGCAAAATGAAGAGGAATTATTGCATATTGTTACGGTATTAGCTGACATTGATTTTATGTTTGCAAAAGCCAAATACGCTCACCGCTTAAAAGCATCGAAACCAAAAATCAACGATGAGGGAAAAATTGTACTTCTTAAGGCTAAGCATCCACTTATACCACCAGAAGTTGTTGTAGCAAATGACATTGTCCTTGGAGATACGTATAAATCGATTGTGATAACAGGGCCAAATACAGGTGGTAAAACGGTAACCTTAAAAACGGTAGGACTATGTACGTTAATGGCGCAGGCAGGACTCCAAATTCCAGTTTTAGATGGTTCTGAAATGGGTGTATTTAAATCCGTTTATGCAGATATTGGAGATGAACAATCTATTGAACAATCATTGAGTACTTTCTCCTCCCATATGGTAAATATCGTAGGCATACTTGAAAAGGTGGACCATGAGAGCCTTGTTTTATTCGACGAGTTAGGAGCAGGAACAGATCCGCAAGAAGGGGCAGCACTTGCTATCTCTATTCTTGATGAAGTAAATAAAAGAGGTGCAAGGGTTATCGCAACAACTCACTATCCAGAGCTAAAGGCATACGGATATAACAGAGAAAGTGTTGTGAATGCGAGTGTAGAATTTGATATTGAAACACTAAGCCCAACCTATCGATTACTAATCGGCGTACCAGGTAGAAGTAATGCCTTTGAGATTAGTAAACGACTAGGTTTAAAAGAAGATGTTATTGAAACGGCTCGTTCACATGTTAGTGAAGACAGTAATAAAATTGAGAATATGATTGCTTCTTTAGAAGAAAGCCGTAGACAGGCTGAACGGGAGCATGAAGATGCTAAAGATTTATTAAAGCAAGCAGAAATGCTTCATCGTGATTTACAGAAACAGGTAATGGAATATTACGAAAAGAAAGAAACACTGCAGGAAAAAGCGAAAAAAGAAGCAAAGGAAATTATGGAAGAAGCAAAGAAAGAAGCAGAAGCTGTAATTGGTGATTTAAGAAAAATGCAGCTTGAAAAACGTGCTGAAATTAAGGAGCATGAATTAATTGATGCTAGAAAACGTTTAGAGGATGCAACGCCACAAATAGAAATAAAAAAACAACAAGCAGCAGCCAATACAAACCATGTTTATCAGCCAGGAGATGAAGTAAAGGTCCTTACCTTTAATCAAAAGGGACAATTACTAGAAAAGGTTTCAGATAAGGAATGGCAAGTTCAAATTGGCATTATGAAAATGAAAGTGAAAGAAAAGGATCTTGAATTCATAAAAGCACCAAAGGTAGTGGAAACAAAACCGCTTGCTACAATAAAAGGAAGAGATTATCATGTGAGCTTGGAATTAGATTTGCGTGGCGAAAGATTCGAGAATGCTTTAGCAAGAGTAGAAAAATATATTGATGATAGTCTCCTTGCTGGCTATCCTCGTGTCTCGATTATTCATGGAAAAGGAACAGGTGCACTTCGCTCAGGTGTTCAAGAGTATTTAAAAAATCATAGAGCGGTGAAGAGAATTCGTTTTGGGGAAGCAGGAGAAGGTGGAAGCGGCGTAACTGTAGTGGAATTTAAATAATCCCTTCTTTTAAAGAAAATGGTAGAGGAGAAACCTTATGGATCAATTTTGGGAAAATGAATATGTAAAAACGGCAGGAGATTATAGTGTTGTTATTTTAAGCCTAGTTGTATTTTTGGCTATTTTTGAACTCGTCACAAAATATAATAATTGGGATGAAATCAAAAATGGCAATATTGCTGTTGCTATGGCTACAGGCGGCAAAATATTCGGTATTGCAAATGTATTTAGACATTCGATTATGCATAATGACTCTTTATTGACAATGATAGTATGGGGTGTGTATGGATTTATACTATTACTAATCGGCTATTTCATTTTTGAATTTTTAACACCAAAATTTAAGATTGATGAAGAAATAAAAAATGATAATCGAGCTGTAGGGTTTATTTCCATGATTATATCCATCGGTTTATCTTTCGTTATAGGAGCAGGCATTTCTTAATAATGACCAAATTAAAGGGGCTTTCACTTAGTGATGGTCCCTTTTACTTGGTTCCAGCAATATAAGCCTATTTTTTCTATTCGATTAAAAGTAGGCTTATACATAATCCAATTAAAGTATTCTTCCATATAATAAGCTAGTACAATAATAGAATTAAATGGAGGAATTGTGTTGGAAACTGAGAAAAGATGGTTAAAACTTTACCCCGACCAAATAGCCAAAAATGTCTACTATCGGGCAGATACTCTCCCACAATTATTAGAAAATGCCGCAAAAGAGTATGCAAAGCATAAAGCCATTCATTTTATGGGAAAAGAAATGACTTTTAAAACACTATACAAAAAAACATTAAAATTAGCAGCATATCTACAAAATTTAGGGATAGAAAAAGGGGATAGGGTTGCTGTAATGCTTCCAAATATTCCTCAAACAGTTATTAGCTTTTATGCGATTTTGCAGGCGGGAGCTATTGTAGTTCCGGTAAATCCTTTGTATCAAGAAAGAGAAATAGAATTTATATTGAAAGATTCAGGTGCGAAAGCAGTTATTACATTAGATATGCTTTATAACAGAGTGGAGAAAGTGAAGGAGCAAACAGATTTAGAACATATCATTGTAACTTCTATTAAAGATTACCTTCCATTTCCAAAAAATATTGTCTATCCTTTCGTGCAAGCAAAAAAGCAGGGAAAGCCTCCAATTATTCCATCATCAAAATCCACTCATCTTTTTACCCAAACAATAAAGAAGAACTATAAGCTTAAAGAAGTATCGATTAGTTTTGAAAAAGATATAGCAATCCTGCAATATACAGGAGGTACGACAGGATTTCCTAAAGGAGTTATTCTAACCCACCAAAATTTAGTTTCAAATACCTCTATGTGTAGACAATGGCTATATAAGATGGAAAAAGGCAAGGAAATCATGCTTGCAGTAATGCCATTATTCCATGTGTATGGTCTTATGACAGTCCTTGTTTTATCTGTGATGGAAGTGTATAAGATGATTCTTGTTCCAAGATTTGACGCAACAGATCTATTAAAAACAATCCAAAAACAAAAAGCGACTATCTTTCCAGGCGCACCTACTATTTATATTGGATTAATGAATCATCCAGATATTAAGAAATACGATCTTTCTTCCATTAAAGGAGCGATAAGTGGATCTGCTCCATTACCAGTCGAGGTTATCGAAAAATTTGAGCAAAAGACAGGTGGAAAGATTGTAGAGGGATATGGATTAACAGAAACATCTCCCGTTACCCATGTGAATTTCCTTTGGGACAATGAAATAGTGAAAGGAAGCATTGGTGTGCCATGGCCTGGAACAGATGCTGCAATTTTTTCCATAGAAACAGGAGAAATGTTACCAGTAGGTGAAGTTGGAGAACTTGGTATTAAGGGACCACAAGTAATGAAAGGCTATTGGAATAATGAAGAAGAAACCGAGAAAGTTTTAAAAGATGGCTGGTTATTAACAGGTGATATCGCATATATGGATGAAAAAGGTTATTTTTATATCGTCGATCGAAAAAAGGATATTATCATTGCCAGTGGATTTAATATTTATCCACGTGAAATTGAAGAAGTCTTGTATGAACATCCAGCTATTATGGAAGCATCAGTTGTTGGTGTAAAAGATCCTTATAGAGGAGAAACGGTTAAAGCATTTGTCGTTTTACAAGAAGGCATGACCGTGACGGAAGAAGAATTGAATAAATATATGCGCAGCAAGCTGGCGTCGTTTAAAGTTCCTCGCATCTATGAATTTAGGAAAGAACTTCCAAAAACGGCAATTGGTAAAATATTGAGAAGACAATTAAAGGAAGAAAGTGAAGAAATAAATGAGTAATAAAGCATTGCATCTAGTTGTCTTATTATCGAGGACCATTTCACCTGAAGCATCTTTAGTGCTTGATTCTGGACAAGTTTTTGTGGAAGACGATAACTTCATCATCAACCCGCCAGATGCAATTAGTTTAGAAGAAGCATTGCAATTTAAAGAGAAATATAATACCGAAATTACAGTGTTAATGATAAGCGGAAAAGAAGGGGAGAAACAACTAAGAGCTGCTTTAGCTATGGGAGCAGATCGGGCTGTTTTAATAGAATGTCACCCATCAGAAGATGAAGCGCCATCCATAGCTAAAAAAATCGCTGAATATTTGCGAGAGATTGACTTTGACATCATCTTAGCAGGAGATTTTTCTACAGATGGAGCAACTAGTCAAGTAGGACCTCGAGTTGCTGCCTTATTAGATATTCCCTTTTTTACCAAAACAGTCAAAATCGAAAAAGAGGAAGAAAGCGCCATATTAAAACGAAACACGGATGGGGACATAGAAACATTTTGTGTTGCTTTTCCTTTCTTAGTCACCATTCCACAAGGATTACATGTTCCACGTCTGCCCTCACTTGCTGGAATTATGAAGGCAAAAAAGAAACCCTTAGTGTATAAGCAGTCAGAAGAAATGGCATTAAAAGAAAAATCGAAACAGTACGCATACCCTAAAATGAAACGAAAGCAGACAATCTTTCAAGGAGAAACACAAGAAAAGGTAATGGCGTTAGCAAAATTGTTAAAGTCATTACATGAATAAGTGGAGGAATTAATAATGAAAGATAAAATTATTATTTTGGGCGAATATCAACAAGATAAAATTTCCTCCATCACCCTTGAGTGTATTTCAGCTGCAAAGCAACTACAAGGGGAGGCGGAGATTATCCTTTTATTAATGGGAGAAGATAGAAAAAAAGATGCTTGCGAATTGCAACAATATGATGTTGATCAAATTGTTTTAGTGGAGCATCCTTTGCTTTCTAGATTCTCAAATGAACCTTATGCTAAAGCACTTTTATCCGTATGGGACCAACTTAATCCTGCTATCCTTCTGTGGGGACACACAGATATAGGCAAAGCCATTTCTCCCTATTTAAGTGAAAAATTAGATATTCCTTTGTATTCGAATGTAGAGAGCGTTGAATATAATGAAAAAAGGTTATTCTTAACTCGACCTGTTTACTCTGGAAAATTAATAGAGAAAATAGAAGTAAATACGCCCACTTTTTTTCTAACAATTAAGCCGAAAAAGTGGAAAGCTTCACAGAAGAAGTTAGAAAGGAATTGTACGATTCGTTCCTTAAAAGTAAAAATTGATAAATCTATTCCGACTTTAATTGGACTAGAACAAAAAAAGCAGCAGACGCTTAATTTGGAGGATGCAAAGATTATTGTTGGTGCGGGTAGGGGAATTCAGAATGAAGAAGGGTTTGCTCTGATTAATCAATTAGCAAAAACTATTGGTGGAACGGTTGGTGTATCAAGAGGAGCTGTAGAATTAGGTGTATGTGATGCATCAATGCAACTTGGTCAAACAGGTAAAACTGTAGCTCCTGATCTTTATATTGCTTGCGGTATTTCCGGAGCCATCCAACATTTAGTGGGTGTTACATCAGCCAAAACAATCATAGCCATTAACAAAGATCCTCATGCGCCTATTTTTGAAGTAGCCGATTATGCAATTGTAGGAGACCTCTTTGAAATAATCCCTGCCTTAATGAAAGAATGGGACAATCCAACAATCGAAATATCTTGAATGTATTATCAAGTTATAGGGGAAAATGATATTTGAAACATATTATTAGTATCATTCTTGAAAGCATGGTATACTTTCGATATTGTTAGATTATCAAATAAGGAGGCAAATAATAAATGGCAATTACACATGCAACAGATCAAACTTTCCAAGAAGAAACAGGTTCAGGTGTAGTACTAGTAGATTTCTGGGCTCCATGGTGTGGACCTTGTAAAATGATTGCTCCCGTTCTAGAAGAACTAGATGGAGAAATCGGAGACAGTGTAAAAATCGTAAAAGTAGATGTAGATGAAAACCAAGGGTCAGCATCTAAATTTGGCGTAATGAGTATTCCAACATTACTAGTTCTTAAAGATGGTGAAGTTGTAGATAAAGTAGTAGGTTTCCAACCTAAAGAAGCTCTTTCAGAATTATTATCTAAACATGTTTAATAAAGAATTTAATCTTCTTTGAAGAGGAAATAACTGTAGACACACTCAGAAAATGAGGAAGTGTTTACAGTTTTTTTATTGGTGGAACGAAGGATGTATGTAGATATGTTTCTGTAAATGGTGGGTTCTGGGGAGGGATAAAGACCACGAGTAAGAGGAAAAGCAAGAAAAGAGGCGTTCATAGAAGGAATGAAAACCACAAATAATAGGAAAAACAAATAAGTGGCATTCATCGAGGAAATATCTCAACCAATAATTAATTTATTAAAAAGGCAAAACCCATCCAATCCGAATCCAAAAATAAAACCGTTCTCATAAAATATTTCCATCCTATACTTTTTCCTTGATGATTCGATGAAATTCTCTATAATTAGAGAAGATAGTATATATGTTCGTTTGTTTAGGTTTGCATGCTGGGAGGGAAAACATTGAACGATATCATTAAAAATAAATTAATGATCTTACCTGATCAGCCTGGTTGTTATTTAATGAAGGACCGACAAGGCACGATTATTTATGTTGGAAAAGCAAAAGTGCTGAAAAATCGGGTTCGTTCCTATTTTACAGGCTCTCACGATGGAAAGACATTAAGACTAGTCAATGAAATAGAAGATTTTGAATATATCATAACCTCTTCCAATATCGAAGCGCTTATTTTAGAAATAAATCTGATTAAAAAGCATGATCCAAAATACAATATTATGTTGAAGGATGATAAAAGCTATCCGTTTATCAAATTAACGGCAGAAAAACATCCAAGACTCATTACAACGCGAAATGTAAAGAAGGATAAAGGAAAGTATTTCGGTCCATATCCGAATGTACAAGCGGCTAATGAGACGAAGAAGCTTCTTGATCGAATCTATCCTTTACGGAAGTGTAATGTATTACCAGATAGAGTATGTTTATATTACCATTTGGGGCAATGTCTGGCTCCATGTGTGAATGAGGTTAGTGAGCAGGAATATAAGAAAATGACGGATGATATTACAAAATTCCTAAATGGTGGGTACAAAGAAATAAAAAAAGACTTGTCCGAAAAAATGATGGCAGCATCAGGAGAATTAGATTTTGAACGCGCGAAGGAATATCGCGATCAAATTGCCCATATTGAAGCAACAATGGAAAAGCAGAAAATGATGATGACGGATTTAGTGGACAGAGATATTTTTGGCTATTCCTATGACAAAGGTTGGATGTGTGTTCAAGTATTTTTTGTTCGGCAAGGGAAACTAATTGAACGAGATGTTAGTATGTTCCCTATTTATCAAGAGCCGGAAGAGGAAATGTTGACTTATCTAGGACAATTTTATGATAAAGCCAATCATTTTAAGCCAAAGGAAATTTATCTTCCAGACGATATACAAGGGGATATTGTTGAACAGTTATTAAAGGTAAAAGTAACAAAGCCACAAAGGGGACAAAAAAAGGAACTTGTTTTATTGGCAAATAAAAATGCGAAAAATGCCTTAAAAGAAAAGTTTGCCTTAATCGAAAGAGACGAAGAGCGGACAATAAAAGCGGTTGAAAACCTAGGGAAGCAAATCGGTATATATACTCCGCTCCGAATTGAAGCTTTTGATAATAGTAATATTCAAGGGACAAATCCTGTGTCTGCAATGATTGTATTTATCGATGGAAAACCGTCGAAACGAGAATACCGCAAATATAAAATTAAGACAGTAACAGGTCCAGATGACTACGAATCGATGCGTGAAGTAGTTCGTAGAAGGTATCAACGAGTTTTAAAAGAAGGATTGCCACTGCCAGACTTACTTTTAATTGATGGAGGCAAGGGACACTTAGAGGCAGTTAGAGAGGTTCTGCTAGACGAATTGAGCTTAGATATTCCAGTTGCGGGATTAGTGAAAGACGACAAGCACCGTACCTCACAGCTGCTATATGGAAATCCCTTAGAGATTATTCCACTGGAGCGAAATAGTCAGGAATTCTATTTATTGCAGAGAATCCAAGATGAAGTTCACCGTTTTGCGATTACGTTTCATCGTCAATTAAGAGGGAAAAATGCTTTTCAATCTATATTAGACGATATTCCTGGCATTGGGGAGAAACGTAGAAAATTATTGTTAAAGACTTTTGGTTCAGTCAAGAAAATGAAAGAAGCCTCGATGGAAGAGTTCTTAGAAATTGGAATACCAACAAATGTGGCGGAACAGCTACTTGCTAAATTACAAGAATAGAAAATAATGTTTGTTGGAATGAAAACATTATGCTATAATGATGGCAACTTATAACTTAATAAGTGAAGGTAGAGGTGCGAACTTCAATAGTAATAATTCGGAGAAGAATGAGCTTCAGAGAAGAATTATGAAAGGGATAGATCGCCGAAGTAAAGAAAGCTCTCATGGCTTTTTTTACTGGTTTTGCATTGAATAAATGTAAGATTGTCAAAACAAGGAACTGTTTTGGAGAGCTATCTCACTGTTTGTGCGAATTAATACTATTATTGGCCTGCACAGCAATGAGATATTTCTCATTGCTTTTTTTAATCCGTTTTTTCTGGAATTTAAAATTATTGGAAAAGAAAAGGAAATACATAAATAAAAAGCAATGAGAAAGAAAAAGAAACCTCTAAGATTACAAGAAGGTAGGGAATGACTTTGGGTTTAGTTGTACAAAAGTTCGGTGGAACATCAGTAGGTAGTGCTGAAAGAATACTACATGTAGCAGAAAGAGTAATGGAGGAAAAAAATCGAGGCAATGATGTAGTTGTTGTTGTTTCTGCAATGGGGAAAACAACAGATTCCCTTGTGACGCTAGCAAATGAAATAAATCCAAAGCCGTCCAAACGGGAAATGGATGTATTACTATCAACTGGAGAGCAGATTACAATTAGCCTTCTTAGCATGGCGTTACAGGCAAAAGGCGTTGACGCTATTTCTTATACTGGTTGGCAAGCAGGAATAGAAACAGAGGACGTTCATGGCAATGCTAGAATCTTAAACATGCAAACAGAAAAAGTTCAAAAGCAAATTCAAGATGGTAAAGTGGTTATTGTCGCAGGATTTCAAGGAGTTACAGAAGCTGGTGATATTACCACACTTGGTCGCGGTGGTTCTGATACAACAGCAGTTGCTATTGCAGCAGCGCTAAAAGCGGATAAATGTGACATTTATACAGACGTAACCGGTGTTTTCACAACAGATCCTCGGTTTGTTAAAAATGCTAGAAAGCTATTAGCTATTTCCTACGATGAAATGTTAGAATTAGCGAATTTAGGGGCAGGGGTTCTGCATCCAAGAGCGGTAGAATATGCAAAAAACTATCAGGTTCCATTAGTGGTCCGCTCCAGTATGGAACAAGAAGAAGGAACAATCATCGAGGAGGAAGTTTCAATGGAACAAAATTTAGTCGTACGTGGAGTTGCGTTTGAAGATAATATTACGAGTGTTACGGTATTTGGATTAAAAAATCCGTTAACAAGTCTTTCTACTATTTTCACAACACTTGCATCTCATCATATAAATGTAGATATTATTATCCAAAGTCTTACTAATGATCAGCTGACAAACCTATCATTTTCCATTAAAGATAGTGATTTAGAAGAAACCTTAAAAGTATTAGAAGAAAATAAGAGTGTACTAGGATATGATAAAGTTACTTCTGAACAAGGCTTAGCCAAGGTATCTATTGTTGGTTCTGGAATGATTTCCAATCCAGGTGTTGCAGCAGATATGTTTAAAGTATTATCAGCTGAAGAAATTGTTATTAAAATGGTGAGCACATCAGAAATTAAAGTTTCCACTGTTATCGAAAAAGAGAATATGGTTAAAGCAGTAGAAACATTGCATGATGCGTTTGAATTAAGTAAAATTCCAGTGAATGCATAAAAACAAAAAGCCGCTTCTTTCCAAAAGCTTGGATTAGGGAGCGGCTTTTTAGTTTGATTTTCAAAAATGGAAAATAGAAAATTTTGTTATGAAAACGCTTAATATATATGGTAAGATATAAAAAGAGGAATATTTTACTATAAAGGAGGTTCTGCTATGAAGAAAATGAGTTGGAATAGGGTAAAAAGAACTAAGGAGAAGAGCAAAACAAGATTTAAAATGAAGTTGAAAACCAAAATGATTATTTCTTTTGCACTAATATTAATTATTCCAAGTTTAATTATTAGCACGTTTTCATATATAAAAGCGAGAAATCAAATGGAAAATCAATTTTTAAATACTTCGTCTGAAAACGTAAAAATAGTCGACAATATTATTAGGAATACATTAGGCACCAGTATCTATCAAACGGTGATTTATTCGGAAAAAGTTAATTTTGATGAATCAGAAGAAAGTTATTCGACGGTAAAGACAGAATTTGATAAATACATGGAAATGAATCCAGAAATTGAGAGCGTTTTCTTTGGTTCTAAAGAAGGAACACTCATCCAATCTCCGAATAGTATTCAAGGAAAAGGCTATGATCCAAGGAAAGATGCATGGTACACAAACGGGATGGAGAAAGAGGGGGTTGTTTACGTTTCTAGTCCCTATACTTCGATTGCTACAGGCAGTTTAGTTGTGGCTGTTTCTAAACAGACGGAGGATAAAAAAGGTGTAGTAGGAATGGAAGTTAGCTTAGAGCGAATAAAAAGCTTGGTTTCAGATGTAAAAATAGGTGATAAAGGCTATATCATCATTTTAAATCAAGATAAAAAATATATTGTACATCCAAAGGAAGAAGCCGGTACAGCTGCTGAACAGACAGTGTTTAATCAAATGTTCGACAAAAATGAGGGAAGCATCGATCTAGCCGATGGAGAAAATAACTATATTCTGCAATATATAACGAATGAAACAGTAGGCTGGAAAATCACTGGTGTTGTAGATAAGTCAGAAATTAATGATATGACTTTTCCTATTTTGTATCAAACTGTTCTAGTAATTGTAGTGTCGTTATTAGTAAGCGGATTCTTTGTATTCTTGCTCATTAATTCCTTTATTAGACCATTAAATAACTTGAAGGAAACAGCAATAAAAATGAGTGAGGGGAACTTAACAGAGAAAGTAGACATTTATAGAGAGGATGAAATAGGCCAAGTAGCTCACGCGTTTAAAAATATGGCAAAAAATCTACATAGTATCATTAAAGATGTAAACGAAAAATCGGAACATATTGCCGCTTCGTCTGAGCAATTGCTTGCAAGCTCTGATCAAACAGCATCTGCATCTGAATATGTAGCTGGAGCATTGGAGGAAGTTTCAAGTAAGGCCGAAATACAGAAGGATAATTTAATGGAAAATTCTAATGCATTAAAGGAAATAGAGAATCATGTTAATAAAGTTGCCGAAAATGCAAAAATTGTTTCCACATTGACAAATGAGACAGTCATTCAGGCACAAGAAGGAGAGAATACGGTAAACAATACGCTGAGCCAGATGAATGAAATATATCATTCCGTTGAAGCATCGAATCAGCAAATTCATTCCTTACAAGAACACTCGCAAAGAATAGAATCTATTGTAGAGACTATTAGTGGAATAGCTAACCAAACAAATTTGCTTGCCTTAAATGCAGCAATAGAAGCTGCAAGAGCAGGTGAGCATGGAAAAGGATTTGCCGTAGTTGCGACAGAAGTTGGAAAACTTGCCAAGCAGTCAGAACAATCTGCGCAAGAAATTGCCGATATTATTACTAACATCTTGACGAATACAAAAACAACTGTTGACGGGATGGAAACAGTTACAAAAAGTGTTCAAAAGGGAATACTGGCATCCGAGCAAACTTTTGAAGCCTTTAGTGGCATTATTCATCGTGTAAAAAACATTTCACCACAGATGACGGAAGTTGCTAATCTGTCTAATCAAATAGCAGAGCAAGTACAAATGGTAAGTATATCAGCAAATGAATTATTAACCATTTCAAGCGAGAATGCAGCTTATTCTGAGGAAATGGCAAGCTCAACCGAAGAACAATTAGCTGCAATGCAAGAAATAAAAGCAGCAGCCAGCTCATTATCAGATGTAGCAGTCGAACTCCAAGAAAAAATAAATGCATTCACCATTTAAAAAACTCCATATGACGTAAGGAGCTGATAGAAAATTCCTTACGTCATACGGAGTCATCTCATTATTCCACTACTGAATCTTTACTATCCCATCGAACAGTAATGGTAACTTTATGATTTTTTCTTTTTGGGTCTTCAAAGGCTTCAGTAATAACATTTTTTGTCTGCTCATATTGCTGAGCTAAATATCCTGCTTCTAGTTGAAATGTGCATTTCCCTTTTTCCTTTAATCTTTTTTCAATGAGTTCGCTGGATAAATGATAGGTAATTTCATTTTTGGTTTGTTTCACGACTTCTAAATTACCCCATCCGACTTTTTGAAAAAAAGCATAAGCTTCTTCTATTGCCTGTAAAGGAAATAAGCGAGCAATACGTTTACCTGCCCAATATAAAAGATCAGGGGTTTCACGGCCTAATAATTCTGGGATAAGTATTTCTCGAATTAATTCATATCCATATGCGGGAACAGTAAGCGGATCAGCAGCTTCCACCTGTTTTTTTTCTTCTACGGATGTTAAATTACTCAATATGCTCTCCTCTTTCTACCATTCTATTATATTCACTTACTTAGAAGAAGTAATCTCCTTAAAAAGTCATCATATTAAGTCATGAAGGATTATTCCATACAATAATTAATGATGTAAAAAAGTATGGATTCCAATAAAATAGAATAAAATATATTGTCTAAATAGTATACTGTATAAACGAAAAAAAATCATAAGAAAAGAGAATGATTTTTTAATTTAGCAATGCCAAACACTCTTGAAAGCTCATTTAGTAGGTTATAACTTTTTCATAAAAGTTGCGAACAGCAGGGAATCAAATTCCTGTAAGAAAGGAGGAAAGGGGAGAAAAAACAGGC
Organism: Niallia sp. Sow4_A1; assembly: GCF_052116745.1. NCBI lineage: Bacteria > Bacillati > Bacillota > Bacilli > Caryophanales > Bacillaceae > Niallia > Niallia sp. Sow4_A1. The sequence continues at coordinate 45,090 of NZ_JBQKKM010000038.1, forward strand.
TAAACAAGAAGTTGCAGTCCCCAAACCAATATCAAAATATTAGGTTGCCTTAATCAAAATTTGTATTAAAAATATTTTCTAAATGGCTTTGTTGTTGATTCTATTATTTGATTTGCATATTAAATTTATTCGAATAATAGAAAGGAGGAAATTTTTACTTTTTTTCACATATAGATAGAAAAAAAGCGAAAGAAAATTTATTTAATGTATCCGTTTTCTTGACCGCAATTTTTTTTAAGAGTACAATTAAATTGTCACTAAATTGTAAGAATTTTTGGGTATGTTATCGCTTTATGGGCAAAGGGAGTATGTCATCAATTAGGGGGGAATTTTATGGCAGCAAATCGAGAGTTTTTATTCAGAAGGCTTCACTCTTTATTAGGGGTAATTCCCGTAGGGGTATTTTTAATCCAACATTTAGTTGTCAATCATTTTGCAACTAACGGTCCAGAATCTTTTAATAAGGCAGCTGGATTTATGGAGCATTTGCCTTTTCGGTATTTTCTTGAAATTTTTGTAATATTTTTACCGATATTGTATCATGCAATTTATGGAATCTATATTGCGTTTACAGCCAAAAATAATACAAAAAATTATGGATACTTTCGAAATTGGATGTTCTATATCCAAAGGGTGACAGGGATTATCACATTAATATTTATCGTTTGGCATGTATGGGAAACAAGAGTGGCTGCACAATTAGGGCAAGAAGTAAATTATGAGATGATGAGTGAAAATTTAGCTAATCCATGGATGTTAGTATTCTATTTAGTAGGAGTTATCTCAACAATTTTCCACTTCTCTAATGGATTATGGTCCTTCTGTGTTAGTTGGGGTATTACGGTTTCTCCTAAATCGCAACGAATTAATACATATGTAACACTAGGAATTTTTGTTGCATTAACAATTGTAGGTGTACGAGCAATTTTTGCATTTGTTTAATAATAGTAGATTAATAGAGCAATAGATGAGGGAGTGAACGTTTGTTATGAAGAAAGGGAAAGTTATCATCGTTGGCGGTGGCTTGGCAGGATTAATGGCAGCAATCAAAGTAGCAGAAACAGGGACTCCTTTAGAACTGTTTTCCCTTGTGCCTGTAAAAAGATCACATTCCGTTTGTGCTCAAGGTGGAATAAATGGAGCGGTAAATACGAAGGGGGAAGGAGATTCTCCTTGGGAACATTTTGACGATACAGTGTACGGTGGGGACTTCTTAGCAAACCAACCGCCAGTTAAAGCAATGGCTGAAGCTGCGCCAGGAATTATCCATTTGATGGATAGAATGGGTGTTATGTTTAACCGGACACCAGAAGGATTACTTGACTTCCGTCGTTTTGGAGGAACTCAATATCATCGAACAGCCTTTGCCGGAGCAACAACTGGACAACAGTTACTTTATGCATTAGATGAACAAGTAAGACGTTATGAAGTCGATGGGCTTGTGGTAAAGTATGAAGGTTGGGAATTCCTTGGAATTATCACAGATGATGAAGGGGTATGCAGAGGAATTAAAGCCCAAGATTTAAAGACAATGGAGATTAAATCCTTCCCTGCAGATGCTGTTATTATGGCAACAGGAGGTCCTGGAATTATTTTCGGAAAATCTACGAACTCCATTATCAATACTGGTTCAGCAGCATCTGTTGTTTATCAGCAAGGAGCTTATTATGCAAATGGTGAATTTATCCAAATTCATCCAACTGCAATTCCAGGTGATGATAAACTCCGTTTAATGAGTGAATCAGCTCGTGGGGAAGGCGGCCGTATCTGGACGTATAAAGATGGGAAACCATGGTATTTCTTAGAAGAGAAGTATCCAGCTTATGGAAACCTTGTGCCAAGGGATATCGCAACCCGCGAAATTTTCCATGTTTGTGTCGATCAAAAGCTCGGCATCAATGGGGAAAACATGGTGTATTTAGATCTATCTCATAAAAATCCAAAAGAGCTTGATATTAAGCTAGGCGGCATTATCGAGATTTACGAAAAATTCACTGGCGAAGATCCACGTAAGCTTCCGATGAAAATTTTCCCTGCAGTTCATTACTCCATGGGTGGATTATGGGTGGATTATGATCAAATGACGAATATCCCAGGCCTATTTGCTGCAGGAGAATGTGATTATTCTCAGCATGGAGCCAACCGTTTGGGAGCAAATAGCTTACTTTCGGCAATTTATGGCGGCATGGTAGTAGGTCCAAATGCGGTTAAATATATCAGTGGATTAAGCAAAAGCGCAGAAGATTTATCATCTGCTCTATATGATTCAGCTATGAAACAAGAAGAATCCAAATGGCAGGATATCATGAAAATGGATGGAACAGAAAATGCCTATGTTCTTCATAAGGAATTAGGAGAATGGATGACTGACAATGTGACAGTTGTTCGTTACAACGATAAGTTGCTTGCAACAGATGATAAGATTCAAGAGCTATTAGAGCGTTATAAAAATGTTAATATTAATGACACGGCAAAATGGTCGAATCAAGGAGGCGTATTTACTCGTCAATTAGAGAATATGCTTCAGCTAGCACGTGTGATTACCCTTGGTGCATACAACCGAAATGAGAGCCGTGGAGCACATTATAAGCCGGAATTCCCGGAAAGAAATGATGAAGATTTCTTAAAAACAACAATGGCTAAATTTGTTGGTGGAAACAAGGCGCCAGATTTCCATTATCAAGAAGTGGATACCTCCTTAATCAAACCGAGAAAAAGAGATTATTCAAAGCAAAAAGAGGGAGTGAAATAAAATGGGGGAGCAAAAAACAGTAACGTTACAAATTGAAAGACAAGATGACCCTAATTCACCATCTTATGTAGAAGAATTTACTTTGCCGTATCGTCCTAATATGAATATAATTTCTGCATTAATGGAGATTCGCAGAAATCCTGTCACAAGCGACGGGAAAAAAACATCTCCAGTAGCTTGGGATATGAACTGTTTAGAAGAAGTTTGCGGAGCTTGTTCAATGGTTATTAATGGAAAACCACGCCAATCCTGTACGGCGCTAATTGATCAATTGGAACAGCCGGTTCGTTTAGAACCAATGAGAACATTCCCAGTCGTCCGTGATCTTCAAGTGGATCGCAGCCGAATGTTTGATAGCTTGAAGAAAGTAAAAGCATGGATCCCGATTGATGGTACGTATGATCTTGGACCAGGCCCAAGAATGCCAGAAAAAAAACGACAATGGGCATATGAGTTATCGAAATGTATGACTTGCGGAGTTTGCTTAGAGGCATGTCCAAACGTAAATAGCAAATCAGATTTCATTGGACCAGCGCCACTTTCTCAAGTTCGTCTTTTCAATTCTCATCCAACTGGAGAAATGAATAAAGAAGAGAGATTGCAAGAAATTATGGGAGATGGTGGACTAGCTAATTGTGGTAACTCACAAAACTGTGTGCAGTCTTGTCCAAAAGGAATTCCATTGACTACATCGATTGCAGCATTAAACCGTGAAGCAACTTTTCAAGCGTTTAAGGATTTCTTTGGTAGTGATCATTAATCAAAGAGGCTGGGACAAAAGTATTTCAACCAACAACAAACACGAACTTTAATGTAATTAGATTGCATTATAGTTCGTGTTTGTTTTTTAGAAAAAGGTTTAAAAACGAAGTGGAATGGAGCGGAGGACGCTCGACTCCTGCGGGAAATAGAGGAAAGGCTGAGACCCCGCAGCGCAGCGAGGAGGCTTAGCTTCCTCCCCGGCGCATCGAGCGTCTGTAGCGCAATGGAACGACTTAGTTTTTACACTTATCTAGATTTAAAAACATAGATAAAGTAGCTTTATTTAAGAGTTAAATTAAAGATTGTTCGTCTTTAAAGATTAGTTATTTAGTTTTGTCCCAGCCTCTTCTTTACGTTTGATACTTTGTCATATATTGATAATAAGCATTGGCAAATTCCTTTGCTATATATTGTTCTTCTAAAGATAGCGTAGGTAATTTGTTTTCCAAATAAGAGCAGATACTTTCCATTTGTTGAATACTTTCCAAAAAAATTGTCCGATCTCCGTCGTTTTCTATATCTGATATTTTTTGCTCATAATCATAGTGATAGAACGTATCATACACTTCGCTATTGCATGAGGATAAAGCTATTTTTCTTTGCAGGCAAGAAAGACATATTCCACACGGAAGAATAGCTCCATTTCTACTCATTCGTACACAGCTTATCGTGTTCTTAATTTGGATTTTATACTCTTTAGGCAAATCAAGCATGAGAGACTGAACAGATTTCAAAAGTATAGGAGTTTGAATTTGCAAATGAAGATCCAAACCAGCATAAATATCATTTAAATGTTTAAATGTATTCGGATGCATTGATTTTTTCCATATATTAAAACCATTTGAAGGATCTGGATTCATTTTACTCAGTTGATAAACATATACATACTTCCCACCGTTGAAAAATGTTTTTACAGCAGCAATCGAAACGAGTAGACAGAGGCTAACTGATGATTGTTGCTTTCTAATTTTCTTGGAAATCGCTGAATTTAAGGTAATAATCTCAGTAGAATCTGTTCCTTTACTCCTCAGGAAGGAGGCTAGTTTCCCTTGCTTTGATTTTTCATTTTCCTTATTTACTAGTCTAATATAATCGGAGGCAGTAGAAGACTTTGCATTTTGCGCAACACCAATGATGGAATCTAAATCATCTAAAAACAAGGTTACATCATGCTGATTAGGCAGTAAAAACGAAGGTGAAAGAAGATCAGTATCGATTGGTTGGAATTGAAGATGAAGAGGTTCATCCAATATCCAAGCTATTAGTTTTTCTAGTAGTGGTCTGTTTTCTTCCCAAAGGATTGCATGGAATACTGGAATAATTAATTTATTATCCTTCTTTGCTTTTTTTGATTGGTGTTCAAAATAAAATAAGGCTCCCATTATGGTAACGAAGTCAATACAACTAGTACCTTCTCCTTCATAATCAAAATATGTATCCTGAAGTAGCTCCTGATGTAATTTAGTCAAGAATTCAATGTTTAAATCCATTATTATCACCAAAACTTAGAGATTTACAAGTGCAATTTTCTTTCCATTATACCATTAATTTTTTAGGAAGTTTATTATGACTCCTTTTCCTCGGAATGTTTGGCCATAATGCTGGAGATTGCATCTCCATTAAGCTTATTGAAAGAATGCTGATAAACCCTTTTATTTTCAGATTATACATATAAGTATAAGCAACATCTTTTTCATCATGGAAAATGACAATCGCATGAAATCCAAACATGGCGTAGTGAACCTCGATTTTTTTTATAGCCTTTTGCTTGTAATGTCTTATATTGTAAAGATGATTTTCAACAGCTCTTTTCACTTGTTCCTTATTATTGGAAAAACTGTTTGTAGCCTAGATGGAAGCACTTAGAATAAAAATGACTATAACGGAAATTACGAACTGATATGCTTTTTTCATTCATTGCCTCCTTGGTTTAAATACGGAAATATATACTAATTATACAATGGAATTCTTTTCTAAATACATAATAAAAAGATGGAATGGAAAAGAAAAAATTAAAAAGGCAAAAACCTTTCCCAATTTCCATAAATCCAGTCACTCCAAGGTGTCATTTTACATAATATATTCAGACTATAACTATACCCATCCCAAAGTTCATAGCTGGCAAAGGCAAGGAGGGTTACACTACTTGAAGGAGAATGAATTTACTCACAAGCCATTATTAACCAAAAGAGAAAGAGAAGTATTTGAACTGCTAGTCCAAGACAAAACGACTAAGGAAATCGCCAGTGATTTATTCATAAGCGAAAAAACAGTTCGAAATCATATTTCTAATGCTATGCAGAAGCTGGGCGTGAAGGGGCGTTCACAGGCTGTTGTAGAGCTTCTAAGAATGGGAGAATTAGAGCTTTAATGTAGAAAGGTGACTCGCTAAATAGACAAAACCAAACGTAATCTTTCCTTTAAAATTAAAAGAAAAGATTGGGGATGTCTTATTTGGGTCACCTTTCGAATTAGTATAAGAATGATTCAATGATTTAGTAAATATCTTAAAAAGAAAAGTAAGTCTAAATTCAAACAATGCATAATCAAACATCTGCACCTCTTGGTAAGATACTAAATGTATCATCTAGGAAGTGCTTTTTTATCTATTTTTCTTTATTTAACATTCCGTTTTCTTGTAAAATTTCCACTAGCTCGGAATAAGGGACAGTTGAAGCATAGATGGCTTGATTTAGTGGCATGAACATTTCTTTGTTATCTATACTGTATACTAGTTTTGGTCTAATAACGGCATTACCTTTAGTTTGGTTAATATTTAGATTTATAGTAAATCTGTTCTCTTTCATTTTGTATAAAACATCCTGTGAAATTCCAGTTACTATATTTATTCTAGGATTATTTATTTCTATATCTTTAATTAGGATACTTGAGTCGCTTATATTATGAAGGTTAGTTGAATATTCAAAATTATTGTTATAATTATCTGTCCAATTCTCTAACAAAGTCCCACCCTTAATTTCAAGAAAACTATTGTTTAGTTGTTCTTCTTGTATTTCAAAGTTCCACTTTCCTAAAGTTTGGTTATATTCATTTTCTTCTGTAGTAATTGTTAATCTTAAATCATCTAAATTATGTTGACCCTCTTTTTCAGGAATTAGAGTAATATCAAGAATATATTGGTCAAAGTCTTTGAATTTATTTTTAGGGGTTAGCTCTAAATCTTTTACTTCTCCAATATGAAAGTTTTCTAATTTAATATTAGAGGATTTTAGCTCTGAATCAAAATCATATACGGGAATCTGGATTTTTACTTCCTCATTTTTATTTGCAAAGATATAGCTATCCCAAAAAGAATAAATAAGTATACCTTTTACGGATGAGAAGTTAAAGTCTTCTTCTTCACTTTGGTTAGCTTTGGAATTGCTAATTTTTAAAAAAACTAAAGAAAAAGTGCATAAAATTAATAATGAAATAATTAAATATAGGATTTTTTTATTCATATTTACCTCCTAATTTTTTTCAGGGGATAGCTGTTTTATATTTATTTATATTATTTCACTAGTGTTGCATTAATTTAATTTCACTATTAAAAATACTCGAAATGTTCACTTTTATTATTTTATGCATAGAAAAAGTCCTTTATAATGGATAAGTCAGGTGGTAACCCGTCCAAATCCACTAAAAAAGGACCA
>NZ_JBQKKM010000039.1:0-49301 GCF_052116745.1 Niallia sp. Sow4_A1
TAAAGTCCGCTCGACTTGCATGTATTAGGCACGCCGCCAGCGTTCGTCCTGAGCCAGGATCAAACTCTCCAATAAAGAGTTGATTAGCTCATTGCTAAACTCTAGCTTTTTTGTTACTTGTTGTCATTCTATAACATTTGTTATAAAACGATTATTGTTGACGTTTGTTTGTTCAGTTTTCAAAGAGCAATTTGTTTGTTGCTATCAGAAGCAACTTTTATATCATACCAACCTTTGATGAATAAGTCAATTACTTTTTCAAAATAATTTTCTTTCTTGCTATCAATCAAAGTAATCAATAGCTTTCATAAGGCTGTTTTTATATAATAACATCTGTTTACATTTTCGTCAACAAAAAAACGATAAAATTATATCTATTTAAATTAACATTGTTAATATAGCTATTCCCTCTATATCTATCATCTATCCAAATTATTATTTCAATAAAGTGAAACTTCCATCAGTTGGTGCTTTTTCCCCCATACTGAAGTTTAAGAGTAGGATAAAATTAAGTATTACTTAACAAGTTATTACAATCCTTTAAACTCCAAGTAACCTTACTTCTCATTATTCCGTTTAACAATCGCTTTTTTCCCACAATCCCCCCCTTATATATAGAAAAAACCCGATCAAAAGACCGAGTTTCTTCTATATATATAATTACTTAGTAATCTTTACTACATCTTCTTCTTTTAGTTCCACATTACCAAGTTTATTAATTTGTACAGATTCACCCTCAGCTAAATTTGTAAATACAACAGGCGTAATAGTTGAAGTTGCATTTTCTTTAATATAGTCAAGGTTTACTTTCAATAGAGGTTGTCCTTGTTTCACTTGATCATTTTCCGAAACAAGTGTTTCAAAACCTTCCCCTTTTAACTTAACAGTATCAATACCAAAGTGAATAAGAATTTCTCGACCATTATCAGCCAAGATTCCAAGGGCATGTTTTGTTGGGAATAAGTTAACAATTTTCCCGTCAACAGGTGAAACAACTGTACCTTCTGAAGGAATAATCGCAAAACCGTCTCCCATCATTTTCCCCGCAAAAACTGCGTCAGGTACATCTGTTATAGCTACTAGCTCCCCTTTGATAGGAGCAAAGAAAGAATCTTCACCAGTTACATTACCTTGTAATGCACTTGGGTTTACATCTTCAATTTGCTCTTTCACTTCTTTATCCATAGATGGTTGAGCAGTTGGGCGTGGTCTTTTCCCACTCATAATATCTCTCATTTGGCCTTTAATCGTTTCAGAACGAGGACCAAATATTGCTTGAATATTATTTCCAACTTCCAGTACTCCTGCTGCACCTAGTTTTTTCAGACGATCTTTATCAACAGATTTAATATCATTAACTGATACACGAAGACGCGTAATACATGCATCTAAATGCGCAATATTTTCTTGTCCACCCATCGCTTCTAATACATCATACGGAAGATCACTAGTTGTACCTTTAGCACTGCTTTCTGTTTCATCTGATTCATCTTCTCTACCTGGTGTTTTCAGGTTGAATTTTCGAATTGCAAAACGGAAACCGAAATAGTAGATTACAGCAAATACTAAACCAACAGGGATAATAATCCATGCATTTGTTTGTGGGTTAATAAGACCGAATAATACATAGTCGATTAAACCACCAGAGAATGTCATACCTACTTTTACATTTAATAAATGCATTGTCAAAAATGATAAACCTGCAAAAACAGCATGAATACCGAACAATATTGGAGCTACGAATAAGAATGAGAATTCTAATGGCTCTGTAATACCTGTTAAGAAAGAAGTTAATGCTGCTGAAGCCATCAACCCACCAACAATCGCCTTTTTCTCAGGACGAGCCTCATGGTAAATAGCAAGAGCCGCAGCAGGTAATCCAAACATCATGAACGGGAATTTACCAGTCATAAATGTACCTGCAGTTAAGTTTTGAACACCATCTTTAATTTGGTTCATAAAGATAGCTTGGTCCCCTTTAACAATTGTTCCAGCATTCGTTGTATAACTACCAAACTCGAACCAGAAAGGAGAATAGAATATATGATGTAAACCAAATGGAATTAACGATCTTTCAATTAACCCGAAAATAAACGCAGATATTGTTAAATTAGCACCCAACATATTTTCAGAGAATACATTTAGACCATGTTGAATCGGCGGCCAAATAACAATCATAATTAAACCTAAAATAACAGCACATGCAGCTGTCACAATCGGAACAAAGCGTTTACCTGCAAAGAAACCTAAATAAGAAGGTAACTCAATTTCAAAGAAGCGATTATACATCGCGGCGGCGATAATACCGACAATGATACCACCGAACACACCCGTTTGAAGAGTAGGAATTCCTAAAACAGCTGCATATTCAGTACTTCCAACTAATGCATCAGCATCAATCCCTAAAACTGTTCCCATAGTAACGTTCATAATAAGGAATCCAATAATAGCAGCTAGACCTGCTACACCTTCACCGCCAGCTAAACCAACAGCAACCCCAACAGCAAATAGTAAGGAAAGGTTACCAAAGATGATATTTCCTGCATCCTCCATAACGGACGCAACCATTTCCACTCCACTATTATTCAAAAATGGAGCAATATCAAGAAGCGTTGGATTTTGCAACGCATTACCAAATGCAAGCAAGATACCAGCAGCTGGAAGAATAGCAACTGGTAACATAAGTGCTTTACCAACTTTTTGTAAAACACCAAACAACTTTTTAAACATTTTGTTGACCTCCTAAAGCAATTTTTCGGCTCAAAAAAGCGTTCTCAAACAAGAGTAAAAAACAAAAAAGGCATGAGCGTAGATAGATTGAAATAAACGCTAAGGTTAGGTTACCCTAAAACATTTAAATCAATCATCTTTTTCACTCATGCCTGATCGTATCAGTAACACGTTTATAAGATAATAACTATTTAATTTTTTTCTGAAGTCTTTGTAGATGCATCGTCAGATAAACTGCTTCTGCTTCAAAGACTGGCTTTTTCAATGCTTGTTGCATCACTTTTATGAGCTTCCATGCAAGATTATAGCACAGTGGATACTCACTCTTCAATAGCAAAATTATATTTTCTGGTTCTTCTACTTTTTCTCCTGAATTAACCCGTTCTATCGTAAAACGCAAATGTCTAACAAGACGCATATAGTCGATGCTATCTTTATCAATTTTTGTATCTAGTTGTTCCTCTATGAGATTCACAAGATGTGTAACTAATTGTGAATGCTGATTGACCTCTGATAAACTTTTGTTCATCATTGCACTATGAATATGCAATGCGATGAAACCGATTTCACCTACTGGTAATTGAAGCCCTGTTTGTTCTCCGATTAATTTCACAACCTCTTCAGCGATTGCATACTCAAACGGGTACAATGCCTTTGTTTCAATCAGAAATGGATTATTCAATACTAGCCCGTTTGTAACACGAGAGGCAGCAAACATAATATGATCCGTTAACGCTATATGGATATGCTCGTTAAGCTTTGTATTTGTCTTATTTTTAATTAACTCTATTGATGAAATAATTACATCCAACAACTCATTATCCACTTGTGGAAGAAGCTTCAAGTAATTGCTTTGTTCCTTTTCATCTTTTAGGACAAACAACTTTTCTACAACATTAACATCAATATAATCTCCACTTTTCTGATTAAAGCCTATTCCTTTCCCTATAAGCACTACTTCCCCATAGGATGGATGGTCTCCAATGAGCACATTATTATTCAGCGCTTTCTTTATTAGTAAATTAGGCATACTTATTTCCCCACTTCGACAGACTTCTCGGTACCTCAATGTTATTAAAGTCTTTATAGGAAGTCAACGAAAAAATGAGAAAAAGGACATCCAAAATGGACATCCCTTTTCTTCTTAGCAAAAAGACTTTTTCTCGCAACCCCAAAATAATACAATATAATATCGTTAACCTTTATCACAATGAGTTATGAATCATCTTCCCTTCTATTGTAAGAAGATAAAGTACAATGCGAAGATGACAAAGAATATATACATAATTGGATTAATATCTTTAATACGACCTTTAACAATCATAACAATAGGGTAGAAGATAAACCCAACAGCTATACCTGTTGCAATACTATAAGTCAAAGGCATCGCAACGATAGTAAGGAATGCTGGAACGGCCACTTCAAACTTAGCCCACTCAATTTTCCCAAGGGATGAAACCATCAAAATACCAACCACAACTAAAGCTGGTGTTGTAACAGCTGATGTTACTACTTCCAACAGTGGGAAGAAGAATAAGGATAACAAGAAGAACCCTGCTGTAACAACTGCAGCAAATCCAGTACGAGCTCCAGCAGCAACACCTGCTGATGACTCAATATAAGAAGTCGTTGTAGATGTACCGAAAATAGAACCTACCATGGATGCAATAGAATCGGCAAATAACGCTTTTCCTGCTCTCGGTAATTTATTTTCTTTCATTAATCCAGCTTGGTTTGCAACTGCTACTAATGTACCAGCGTTATCAAAGAAATCAACAAACAAGAAAGTTAAAACAACAACTAACATACTTTGTGTATAAAATCCAGGATCCCCAAGCGCGGAGAACAATGATCCAAAAGTTGGCTCAATACTAGGAACGGTAGAAACCACTTTAGAAGGCGTATCAATTACTCCAAAAATCATTCCTACTACTGCTGTGATGATCATTCCGTAGAATACTCCACCGTGTATTCCTCTAACCATTAAAATAATCGTAACGAAAATACCAAAAATGGCTAGTAATGTACTTGGCTTGGTTAAATCACCAATATGAACAAGTGTCGCAGCGTTACCAACAATAATTTCGGAATTCTGCAATCCAATAAATGTTATAAATAATCCAATACCTGCGCCGACCGCAAGCTTTAATTCAACTGGTATCGCATTAATTAGTTTTTCACGAAGACCAGAAAGTGTTAGTAGTAAGAAAAATACACTTGAAATAAATACAGCTGCTAAAGCATATTGCCACGGATGTCCTTGTGTTAAAACAACGGTATATGCAAAGTATGCATTTAATCCTAAACCTGGAGCTAACGCAATTGGATAATTAGCAAATATCCCCATAATTAGAGATCCTACTGCTGCAGCAAGTGCTGTCGCCACAAACACCGCTCCATAATCCATTCTTAATGCATCCGGAAGATCAGCTACATCTCCTAATGTTAATGTAAATGGGTTTACTGCTAAAATATAAGCCATCGCAAGGAATGTAGTGAAACCACCTAAAAACTCTCTGCGGTAATTTGTGCCTAGTTCTTCAAATTTGAAAAACTTCTTCATTGATCTTTCCCCTCTCATAAATGCTTTAATAATCGACTAAAACAAAAAAACACTCCTACGATTAAAGGAGCGTTGACTAGGGTTTGTGAATACGAATAGGGAAACTTTCTCTTAAAATAAATATATAAATGAGTTCTCATTATTCCCTATTTACACTTACCTCGTAGTCAAGCTATTTACGGTAGCTCGGTAGAAACTTTTGGGCCGTATTCCCCAATATTATACGAGTAAAAAATATCTATCTCAGTTGTAAATCTAGTTTAACAGTTTAAAGAAAGCTCGTCAATACAAAAAGCGAACAATCGATAATAAAAATATACGATCGTTCGCTTTTTCTATAGAACTTATCTTTATAAAAGGAAAAGCTACTATTTTTTTCCTTTTACTCCCACTCAATCGTAGCAGGTGGCTTACTCGTAATGTCATACACTACGCGGTTAATATGGGCTACTTCATTAACGATTCTTGTAGAAATCACTTCTAGTACATCCCAAGGAAGTCTTGCCCAGTCAGAGGTCATTCCATCTATTGAAGTAACTGCGCGAATTCCGATAGTATAATCATAAGTACGCGCATCCCCCATTACCCCAACACTTCGGATATCAGGAAGAACTGTAAAGTATTGCCATACATCACGTTCTAAGCCCGCCTTTTTAATTTCTTCGCGTAAAATTGCGTCGGATTCACGCACAATTTCTAATTTTTCTTCTGAAATAGCACCTAATACCCGAATCCCTAAACCAGGACCTGGGAATGGTTGTCTCCATACGATATCATCAGCTATTCCTAATTCAGAACCTAGAGCACGTACTTCATCTTTAAATAGCGTATTTAAAGGTTCAATTAATTGGAATTGCATATCTTCAGGAAGCCCGCCAACATTATGATGGGACTTAATTGTTTGCGCAGTAGCTGTTCCACTCTCAATAATATCAGTGTAAAGAGTACCTTGTGCTAAGAAATCAATACCTTCTAGTTTAGCTGCTTCATCATCAAACACATAGATGAACTCATTTCCGATAATCTTACGTTTTTTCTCCGGATCACTTACGCCTTCTAGCTTAGACATAAAACGCTCTTTTGCATCAACTTTAATTACATTCATATTGAAGCCTTCTGTGAAAGTCTTCATAACCCCTTCCGCTTCCCCTTTACGAAGAAGTCCATGGTCTACAAAGATACATGTTAATTGGTCACCAATTGCTTTATGAATCAAAACAGCAACAACAGAAGAATCTACACCGCCACTAAGAGCACATAAAACTTTTTTGTCGCCAACTGTCTGACGAATTTTTTCCATTTCAATTTCAATGAAGTTTTCCATAGACCAGTCACCTTTGCATCCACAAACCCCAAACACAAAGTTTTTTAACAATTCGTTTCCATATACAGAATGACGAACCTCTGGATGGAATTGAACTGCATATAATCCTTTTTCTCCATTACTCATTGAAGCGATAGGACAAGAAGCACTTGTTGCATCAATTGTAAATCCAGCAGGAGCTTCTACAACTAAATCACCATGACTCATCCAAACGATTTGTTCTGTTGGAAGGTCAGCAAATAATTTCGAGTTATTTTCAATATTAATCGCTGCTTTTCCATATTCACGATGCTTTGCTTTTTCCACTTTTCCTGCAAAATGCTGCGTCATCAATTGCATACCATAACAAATACCAAAGATAGGAAGCCCTAAATCAAATATTTTCTCATCAACACCAAATGCATTTTCATCGTAAACACTGTTAGGGCCACCTGAGAAAATTATTCCTGAAGGGTTTAATTCCTTAATCTCTTCAGCAGTAATGGTATGTGGATGCAACTCACTGTATACTCCAAATTCTCTTATTCTTCTTGTAATCAATTGATTGTATTGACTACCAAAGTCTAGAACAACAATCATTTCCTGACCTTCTATATGCGCTTTCCCCATTCCTATTCACCCCAATTAATCTATTTGAATTTCTCTTATTACTATTGCCAAACACCTTCATCATTCATGCCTCTTATCTCCATTTCACCATCTTTTTTTAAGAAAAAAAGACTAGAATCGGCCTCAAATAAAAACGAAGGCAGAATTCTAGTCTTTTGGATTCCATGAAGAAGCTAAATTGGAAAGACTTATCTGCCTTCATAGTCAGATCATTTAAGGCGACCCGGTAGAGACTCTCGAACCATATCATCGAGGATATATGAAGGAATTATATATAGATGAGAATATTGTAACAACATGTCGAATCGATGGTCAAGCTGTTGTTTTTTTAATTAAATTTTCCCATAATTCCCTCAAATCTTCCCAGCTGCCTTTTTGCAATTGACCTTTATACAGATATTCCTCATATTTAGCAGTCAACAAGCTCATTTCATCACTTGAATAGATGTGATCAATTTGCTTCGCATACTCTCTTAAGGTAACTTCTTCCTTTTTCTTAAGGCCTGCTATTTCTAATAAATGCAACAATACGATATACGCTTTTGGAAAGTTATTTTCGCCAGTTGCATGTTTGAATTTCCAAATATAATAATAAGGCAACCATTTATATCGAAATTTATAAATAGCAACTCCTAACAACCCGATTAAAGCTAGTACAAAAGCAACCCATTGCCAATTTCCTTTGACTACAGCTGGATAATTACTCCACCCCTCCGTAGTTTGGGATGTTGGTTCTAACGTTTGTTCTTGCTCTTCCGGTTTGTTTTCAGGAGTTTCTTGCTGTTGTTCTTGTGCATCTGGTGTTTCGGATTCTGTATTATTAGAATTTGATTGATTTTCTATATCATTCATATACGTATTCGCATTGGAGAATCCTTGTGTTGGTTCAAAGGAAACCCAACCAACCTCTGGAAAATACACCTCTACCCAAGAATGGGCATTATTATTTGTTACTTCATAACGACGAATTTCACCATCTGTCTCTACAAAATCCCCTTCTGTAAAGCCCTTAACCCATCGAGAGGGAATGCCAATAGAACGCAGCAAGGTAACCATAGAAGTAGAATAGTTATCACAATACCCTAGTTTTGTTTCAAATAAGAATTGATCTACATAATCCTCCTCCCCATTCGGAATGGCAACATTACTTTGACTATAAACAAATCCATTAGAGGAGAAATAGGTTTCTATCGATCTTACTTTCGCAAACACATTTTCATCATTTTTCGTTATATCAACAGCAAGATCCTTCACTCTTTGCGGCAATGAATCTGGAAGTTGAAGATAACGATTCGCAATAGCTGGATTATCCATCACAAAGGCTTCCATGTCCGCCGTTGTTAATGCATCTAAGCTGTATTCCGGTATATCATATGTTACGGAATAACTTTCAACATAGCCATTAAATACCCCGCGCTCATTCCCACTTTCAATTTCCATATAAGAATTCGCAGCAGTCATTTCTTTTACTCCTAACGGATATAGGAAGTATGAAAAACCATTTGTAAATTGAACCGTGCTTTGCGATTCTGTCCGCTTCACATTTTCTCCATCAACAAAAGAAATAAACGGAATCTCTCCACCGTGATCTAATACTTCAAAGTTATCTCGGCTCAATTGCAAAGATTCCTCTGACTGCACCCAGCCTTTTCCTGTATACGTATCTTTTGTTTCTACTTTCCAATAATGGGGCTCTTCCACTTCTGCGACAAAAACCATGGAGGAATCACCAATAAAGTCCCCTCCTAATCTAGAATCATCTACACTATATCCAACCCGATGAACACCATCTTCTCCGGTGCTGCCTCCTTCGTTCTCTCCACCTTTATTCCCCATCGTTTGAATAAAAGGAACTGGATCTGGCCAAATAGGATCTGCCTTTGGTAATAAGTAGCCAATTCCAGCACTCCCTATTACAAATACGAGCAACGGGATCATCCATTTTATAGTTGAACGATGGTTATTCTCAGAGCCTTCTTTGTCATTTAATCGAAAGAATGTTAACATCCCCATTACTGTAAAACCAATGATTACCGTCCGAATAATAGCACTAGTAGCACTATATATTGTAAAGGTATCTAATACTGTAATATAGATAATCGTCAACAAAAAGAAAGTAAAAATCTTTCTTCGTTTAATTAGCCAGTAATCGATTAGGTAGGCCATTAGCCATAGTAAAATAAAGCAGAGACAGCTTTTAAACATATTGGTCATTTCCGACCAATTTGTATCAAACACTAATACTAGATTATCAATAAATTCAGTAACAAAAGGCTGGATCCATTGGAAGGTTAAAAAGGACTCCTCAAAATATAAAGATTGAAGAACAAAGATAATATAAACAGTCTTTAATGTTCCGCTTAACAAGCTTGGTGCTCTAAAAAAGGCTAGTAATAAAGAAAGCGCAAGAAATAGATTAAATACAATCACATTCTCTGTATTCGTCAACGCTTCCAGCGGTCTAAGCCATTCCCAAATTAATAAAAATCCTAAGATATACAATAGAAAATTGGATATTGTGATGTGCTTTTTGCTAAAAGATGAACTCATTTAAGCCATCACCTCCAAAAAAGCCTCTTTATATCTTCCTTCAGAAACATGGATAACGCGAATCCCTCTTTTTACAGCAAAAGCACTTAATGTTTTTTCCCCACTAGATAAGCCTTCATTTTTACCTGTAATGACAAACACCGCTATATTATACCTTTTGCTAGAAAGCCAGCCTGCTTTATCTACTAGCTCTTTCGTTAACATGGATGTAATCAGCATAACTGTAGCTTGTTGCTGCAACTGACTGCTTTCATTATCCAAAACCTCTGCAAGTGTTATCTCCTTTGTAGTGCGAATCTTTGCTAAATGATAGAGTAATAGTTGTTGTTGACTTTCTCCTCCTCTTATTGGAAAAATTGTTCGATCTGTATCAACTGATAAAAGCCCTACCTGAGCACCTTTTTTTAAAATGGCACGAATTACTGAAGCCGTAAAAGAAACTACTCCTTCAAATCTCTTATTCTCTTCGCAATCCACAACAATCATAATGTCATGGGTCTGCTTTTGTTCAAACTCTTTTGTCATCATATTATTCCGCCTTGCACTTGCCTTCCAGTTAATCCATGAGAAGCGGTCACCAGGCTGATACTCTCTTATTCCAACTGCCATTGTCGTATCTCTTTGCACTCGTTCCTTCGAAGAAGTCATCCCTTGTTCAAAATGATTTTCCAAAGGCTTGTAAACCATCTCTTCAAAAGGAGGATAGACAAGTATCCGATCAACTTGAATATAAACTTTCTCCTTTTCAACAAGACCTAAAGGATCTCCTATTTGCAGGAAAATCTGATCAAATACATGCTCTCCTCTCGACAACTCTTTTACCGTATATTTATAAGTAAGAGTACGTCTGAACCCAGGCATTAACAGCTTCTTTCCCATTATCTTTTCCCCTACAGTCGAGCTAAACGAATCTTCCACCATGACATAGAAAATAGGGAAGAATGTCTTTCTTTTTAATTCAATTTCTACATGCATTTCTTCTTTTGCACTGTACTCATATTTTTGAATTTTTCGTTTTACCTGCCAGTCTCTAATTGGGTAACCAGCAATCAGTAGTCCATATAAAGCAAAAGGTAAAAAACTATAGAATAAAAACCAGCTAACAAATCCTCCTTGGAACATAGCATAAGAAAAAACCATCGCTATTAATAAAAATAATAAAATTAGTTTCCAAATCCGATTTAATTTTTGCAAAAGTCTTTTCATTACTTCACTAACCTTTGCACCGGTACAGAGACTTCCCCAACAATTCGATTGATAATTTCCTCTGGCGATATTCCATCAAATTTTGTCTCTGATTTTAAAATAATTCGATGGGCAAATACAGCTTTCACTAAAAATTGAACATCATCAGGAATAACATAATTTCTTCCTTGAATAAAGGCATAGCTTTGTGATGCTCTCATTAATGCAATCGAACCTCTAGGGCTGACTCCTAAATAAATTCCCGCATGTTCTCTTGTTGCAGTAGCAAGCTCCACTATATATTTCTTTATTGTGTCATCCACATACACCTGTCTAACTTCATATTGAAGAGTAAGCAGTTCATCCAAGGTCACAACTGACTCTAACTTTTCAATAGGAGCAGCTACTTGGACTCTAGTTAACACTTCCATTTCTTCTGCCACGGTTGGATATCCCATCTGCATTTTTAATAAAAATCGATCTAGCTGAGCTTCAGGGAGAGGGTATGTTCCTTCATATTCAATGGGATTCTGGGTTGCCATAACAAAGAACGGCTTTTGTAAATGATGGGTAATTCCATCAATTGTTACACTACTCTCTTCCATCGCCTCCAAAAGGGCTGACTGTGTTTTGGGCGATGTTCGATTAATTTCATCTGCAAGAATGATATTTCCCATGATCGGCCCTGGCACAAATTGAAATTCCAGCTCTTTCGGATTATAAATGGAGACTCCTGTTACATCAGATGGTAAAAGGTCTGGGGTGAATTGAATTCTACGGAAATTAGCACCAACTGATTTCGCCAAAGCTCTTACCATCATTGTTTTCCCGACTCCAGGGACATCTTCTAATAAAACATGACCTTGGGCAAGTAATGCAATTAAACTAAGTTCTGCTACGTCTCTTTTCCCAATCATTACTTTTTCGATATTACCGATTATTCTGTCAATTACTAAACTATGATTTCCTGCCATCCTTCTCCTCCTGTTGTATTTCTATTAAAATGCACCTATACTCACCCGAGCAATGGGAGTTACTGATTTGACGGAATACAATAAAGAAAAACTTCCATCAGTAGAGAATTTCATCCCCTCCACTGATGATATGTTAAACCATTCCGACATTACGAAAAAGTAATCTCCCGCCTATCTTTCTTGTATACATATTTGCAAGAGATTTCTTTTAGACATTCTCTCCCAAACTATTCTATTAAAACTGGTCTTCTATTCTATTATGTCCTATTCTTAAGATAAAAATTCCTGTGGATTCAATCCTAATTCTCGGCATATTTCTGTCACTACTTGTTTTTCTCTGTGATCAAAATGACCGTCTGCATAGCCAATAGCAATGCAATACCGTGCTACTAGTCTTGCAACCTCTGGCTTTGATCGCACTTTCCCTAACGCTCGAAAACACTCTGTCTGACCAATAATTTGATCGTATTCTATTTTGCGAACAAAGTGATTAAATTGCTGAACGACTTTATTTGTATCAAAAACACGCAATTCTTCACTTTGATGGATAAACTCCATCATTTTTCGTTCTTCTGAAGGATCTAATCTTCCATCTGCCATCCCTACTAATGCACATGCAGCCACAACAGCGTCTAAAACTTCCGGATTTTTATATCGCATGAAGAGGTCCTTTGCCCGTTGCTTCTGCTGTCTCCCCCATTCAGCATAATCTGTCTGAGATGGAGACCAATTATAACCACAACTATTGCAGCTAATTTTTAATTGGCCTTTTCCAATAAAGCCACCCAGTAGTCCAACTGGTCCTAAAATTAACCCGCCTATAGCCGCTTTTCCAATTCCAAATCCTTTTTCACCTGTACGGACATTCGTGCTATGGCACCTAATACACTGGAAATGGTCACTAGAATGATGATTATGCTGAGAAGCTTGTCCATACATTTGCGGATTATTTGAATAAGCCGAATGACCGGTTGGCTGGTATGCCTCTCTATTAGAAGTGGGATACGTTTGTGTTTCAAACGACTGGAAAGGAGGTCTATTTGGTTCTTGATAGCCTTGTTGAATAGATGGAACAGGTGCTGTTGGTTCATCATCAACAGTTACCCCAAAATTGCGGCATAATGCAGCTAAACCACCTTGAAAGCCACTGCCAACAGCATTAAACTTCCATTCTCCATTATGGCGATATAGCTCTGCTGCGACTATTGCCGTTTCAATTGTATAGTCTCTTCCAAGATTAAAACGAAGAAGTTCTACTTGCTCTTCCTCATTATATACTCTGACATAGGCATTAGATATTTGTCCAAAATTTTGTCCTTTTTCATAAGCATCATGGATGGTAATGGTAAAAGCAATACGTTGAATACTGGATGGTACTTGAGATAAATTCACTCTAATTTGTTCATCGTCCAATCTACCATGACCCGTCCGGTTATCTCCACTGTATATTACAGATCCATTAGGACCAGATGGATTATTGTAAAAAATAAAATCATTATCGCTCCATACTTTATGATTTTCTCCCAACAAAAAAGCAGAAGCATCTAAATCATAGTTGGCACCCTGTTGATTGATATCCCAGCCTAAACCAATTACAACATTGCTTAATCCAGGATGAGCTTTTGTTAAATCTACCTTTTGACCTTTGCTTAGCATGACCCCCACAAAGAATCTCTCCTTTTACATTCATATTCTTCCAACCATGTATTACCTATTATTTTACAGCATTATCTAGGCATTTGTACGGATATTCATTTACATTTGTATTACAACTATACCTATTACGATACAGCACATCAAAAAGTTTCTAGTTTTCACCATTTTCTCTTTCCATTCCTTTCTATATTCACCTATTCCTCTAGCAAGCTGTAATGTTTTTTTGGTGATTGTCATAAAAAAGATAAAGAAGACATCTTTGTAATAGATTTGGTAGGTTCGTAACGGTTATTTAACCAAATATTACTGACCACTATTGTAGAATGGATAAGTAAAGGAGTTGTTACTTTTGTTATTTGGTTCACTTATATGCAAAATACGAAAATATCATAAATATAATTATTATTACAGTGGGATATGCATCACTTGTGGAGATGTAAGAAAAGAGTATGAGAGAAAACAAGAAGATACAGAAGCGGAACAAGTAGAGGAGAAAGATTCTACAGATCAATCAATTAACCAGTAATCATTTATTATATAAAAGTTTTCCAACTACTTCATTTTAATTATAAGGAGTCTAAAAACTTATTAGAGGAAAAAGAAGAGGCCGTTTAGATAGGCTTCTTCTTTTCTTTTGAAAAAAATAGTAGAGGAAAAGTTCTCGAAGAAATAGTGGCTGAAACGTAGATAGTATGGAATAGAATTCGTGATTCATAATATTTCCATATATATTTCTAGTCCTTGATGATGATGCTCATTCGTTTCTATAGGCAACTCATCATTTTTCAGCATATAAGAAAATCCTGTTAAAAGGATGAGTCCAAGACTTAAGGTAGCTGAAACGATTAAAAGATTGGAAGTGAATCTTCTTTTACTAGACTGATACTTCTTCACAATATGATAGATAACGAAACTACTTAGCAGAAAAATAGCATCTACCATAATTATTATTAAGACCGCATCTCCTTCATTCAGCATAACTCCTAACATTGCTCCCATTAAAGCCCCCATTAAACTGGCTGCCCCTGCTTCTATCATTGCAACTATTGTGCTTTTAATAAAAAGAAAAAGAATGAAGGAGAAACTTACAATGATGGAAAGAATTGTGGCCATTCCTAATTCATTGTGCATAATGGTACCAAATAAAACGCCGATGGCCACACTAGAAGACATACCATACAGCATAGGCAAGCATTTCGCTGTTATTTGATTTTCGGGTAGGTCTTGTATCTGTGAATAAATAAAGAAGCTAAAGCCAATAAGGATGAGTGCACTAAGAATCCAAAGCATATACTGCCTCCTCTATTCAGTTATTGATTTCCTTAACCTAAGGAATTACACATTGTATACCATATGACAATAGGGAATGATATATAACTAGTTCCAATAGATATGTTGATTAGGATGGGTGCGTTTAGAAGTATCTACCAAATCCCCCTAACTTTGCTACTACACCAATAACCACGAACCCAATTGTTGCAAATCAGCTTTATTCCTGGTTATAAACTGAATATTTGTTTTGCAGAATGTGATAGCTGTGCTGCTGTACTACCCATTACAGCTTCATTGAAAATAATTCGTGTCATTTTTTAAATTTTCAGCTTTTTTCACATAGAATCTTACCTAAACTTGAGGTATAATTATATAAACTATATCGTCTCACGATATATCGCAAGAAGATATAATAAAAAAGGGAAGTGATTTCTATTTCAGGACATAACACGAACCATGCATTATCAGAATCAACTTACTATATTCTACTCTCTCTTCTTGCTCCTCAACATGGTTATGGAATTATGCAGGATGTAAAAAAAATGAGTAATGGCCGTTTAACACTAGCTCCCGGCACACTTTATGGTGCCCTTAAAGCTCTCTTAGATAAAGGATGGATTGAATTTACGAATAATGATGTCTTGGAGAAAAGGAAGAAAGTATATATCCTGACTAACGAAGGCTATCAAGTAGTTCAATCTGAAATCGTCAGACTAAAGGAGTTGTATCAAAATGGATTAATAAGAATGGGGGACAACTAAATGATTAAAAAAGTAAAAAGAAGTGTATTTAAAGATTTCTTTATCAATATTAAAAAAGAAGAGGCTTGGATAAACAATATGTGTAAACAAGGCTATGCCCTACAAGAAATTACTGATGGATACTATGTTTTCGAAACAAGTACACCAAGTAAATATATATACCGTATTGAATTTCTTAAACAAGATGTTTTTCAAAAAGAAAAGGATGACTATTTAGCACTAATGAAGGAGTTTAGCGTGGATCAAGTTGCATCTATTAAAAGATGGCATTACTTTAGAAGAGATGCTTCCTTAGGTGAATTTAAAATCTATTCTGATATTGATTCCCAAATTGAACATTACCAAAGAATTAATTTCATCTGGTATATCATGGCTATTATCTTTATTTCTTCCGGGCTTTCTCAAGTCTTTCTCTTTAGAGACATCCATACTTTTGAAGTGATCCTAAATGCTGTTTTAGTTATAATAGGAATCTTCTTTCTTATTCTTGGATTTCCACTTACTAAAAAAATTTATGCATTAAAAAAGAGAAAAAAATTGTTTTAATGATTTTCTAAATCGCAAGGATTAGAGAGAGCGTCCATCCTGTTACAGCTTAAGTTTTCGATATATCAGCCAAAGCTATTGGGGTTTCAGCCAATCTTCTGCTTTATCAGCCAATACTGTTGGGGTTCCAGCCAATCTTCTGTTTATCAGCCAATACTGTTGGGGTTCCAGCCAATCTTCTATTTTATCAGCCAAACATACTAGGATATCAGCCAAACCAACCTGCATACCTAGACGCTTCTTCTCTAATTAATCTTTATAATCCCCCACTGCCTCCGCAATCGTCGTTTCACCAGAAACTATATCAAAAGCTTTATTAAACACGTTCGACTCCTGTAGTGAGGCAATTACCGTCTTTGCTACATCCTCTCGCGGAATCATCCCTCTTTCAAGATTCTCCCCAATCGTTACCTTTCCAGTTCCATCTTCATTCAAAAGGCCACCTGGACGAATAATCGTATACGTTAATCCGCTTTCCATGAGGATTCGATCTGCATAATGCTTTGCTACATAGTAGGGCTTAAGTTGTTCATTCCAGTTTTTTCGATTATGTGCTTGTAGTGCGCTAACCATTACAAATCGCTTGATTCCCATATTTTTTGATGCTTCGATCATTTTAACCGCACCATCAAGATCAATTAGCAACGTTTTATCATACCCGGTTTTCCCGCCTGAACCTGCAGTAAAAATGACTGCCTCACAGTCTCGAACAACACTCTCTAGCTGCTCAACCGTCTCCTCCAAATTGCCCATCACTGCCTCTACTCCGCTTTGTTCAAATGCTTTTAGCTGATCTTCTGTTCTGACTAATGCCCTAACAGAGTATACATGGCTCGCTTGTAATAACATTACTAACTGTTTGCCTATTTGCCCATTCGCTCCAACCACTAATACCTTCATTGTAAAAACTCCTTTCCGTTCCATCTTCTCCTACTATTATTTCATTTAAGAATATCTATTTCAAATAAGGCGCCTAACTAAAAAAGGCTTTCGCTCGACATAAGAACGAGCGAAAACCTTTATATATTTAATCAAAGTATCTTTCTATCTCCATTATTACTTCTTTTATCTCATTTACTATCCGATTTCGTTGTCTAATGAAAAAGGTACTGATAAACAGGAAATCTTCTTGTGTTGTATTGCTTCGATAGACGTCCTTCACTTTGGCTAAGCCAGGATAAGGCTGAAAAGGATACGTGTTATCATAATCATATCTACTGGAATAAGAGAACTTAAGTCTATTGAGTTTTCCACCAATCGATTTTAAAAGCTTATTATAGGAAGTTTTATCTGATTCTTCCTTTTCCAAAAGCTCTCCCGCCATTATCGAAACCCTTTCAAAGATTTGATGAATTTTAGTGAAATCGAAAGCTTCATCAGAATGATTGTCTAGATCTTTTATAATCTCCTTACTTTTTGCTAAAAAGCGAAGAAGGTTAATTGGCAAGATCGGTACATTCACCAAGTGATTCACTAGATCTATGTGCATCCCTGTATCTCTCTTCAATAAATCACAATCCACTTTATCAACGAGATCCTCTTCTGTATGCCACCACCAGTTCCCTCCTGGTGTTTGATATCTTTTTTCTTGATCGAGTGGTTCATACTTTAGCATTAGATGGATAGGAATATTCGTTCCCCAAAAGGATTGATCCGCTCCCCGAGGCAAATAATCTGTTCGAGATGGTTCCTTCTTTGTATAATCTCGAATAATATCGGTTAAAAGTTCTTCCTTTTCCATCGCTGTTGATCTTGGAACTACTTGAACATTTCCTTTTGTCCCTGGAAAATCAATATTAATATGTGCTACACACTTCTCATTGATTTCCTCCCAAAATTGATCACAATACCAGGCAGACCCTGCATATCTACCATTTGAATGTCCTGGCCACCAAGCTATTTTAATGCTTCGTTTACTTTGTTGAGTAGAAAATATCCGGGCCATCTCCAGCATCAAAGAATTGGCTGTTGCATTATCTGTTGCCCCTTTATGCCAGGAATCATAATGTCCAGATACCAAAATATACTCTTCTAGTTCCCCGCGAATAGTAGCAACTGGTAAACTAGTCTTTTTAACAGAATTTCTCACCTCTGTTTTCAATACGACTTCTACAGAATGCTCCTCTTTTATCCACTTAAGCAACTTGCTCCCATCTTCATGGTTTATGCCAACGACAGGAATTTTCGTCAGTTGGTCCACAGTTCCCATCGTAGGGGTACCCCAAATTGTTCCCACCGTTTCTTCATGAAGCGCCTTTTCCTTAGATGGCCATATATGAATAAGCCCTATTGCTCCTGCACTTTCTATTTTTTTCACATAATCCTCGTAATAGTTCCAGCTGATAATAATTTTGTCTTTCATCTTTTCATAACGCTCGACTGGTCCGCTTATCCCTGTTGAGTGTTCACTAAAGAAATCATATAGAAGATTTCCCTTTACCCCATTCGGAAGATTGGCACCAAATGATCTTGCTTTTGCGCGAATAGCCAGTTTCATAGGTGCTGTTACAAACACTGCCCCATGAATAGGATCACTAAAGTATCCATCGAATTGGTAACGATTATATGAAATATGATGCTGTTGCAAATTTCCCACTATATAATCTACCGCTCTTTCAGCTTCTTCCTCTCCTGTTAACCGTTCATATGCAGAAAGTTCCTTAACATGTTGATTTAAAAGTTCCTTATCCATTAATTCAATAAGCTGGGGGTTCATCATTACTCATCCTCTTCATCAATAGTGAATAATATCTGCGACGATGACAAAAACTCCGCCAATAACAAGCCATATCACCAATAATGGCCAGAAAAACTTTACCCATTCTTGATACTTTATTTTTGACACCGCTAAGCTTCCCATTAACATGGCAGAGGTAGGCAGGATACAATTAGATAACCCATCTCCTAGCTGATAGGCTAGAACAGCTGTTTGTCTAGTAACATCAATTAAATCAGCTAATGGAACCATAATCGGCATTGTTGTTGCAGCAAGTCCTGTTCCAGAAGTGATAAAGACATTCATAATCGTTTGAAAGAAGTACATGCCGAGAACCTGAATGTAACTTGGCAGATGGTCAACCATTATCGCTAATCCATTTACAACCGAATCAATAACATGTCCTTGCTCTAAAACAATAACGATTCCTTTTGCTAATCCGACAATAAAGGCACCAAAAGTGATATCTTTTGCCCCTGCCACAAATTCACTTGCAATTTTGCTAGGCCCATATTTAGATAGAAACCCTACTATAATACCTAACGCTAGAAAAAACGCAGCTAATTCTTGCATCCACCATCCCTTTTCTGAAACTCCCCAGATAAGGAAACCAAATCCTGCTAATATAGCAATGATTGTTAAATAGTGATTGACCTTCATGGATGATAATGAAGTCATATCGATATTTTTATGCCCTTCTTCTTTTTCAAGCTGGACAACAATACTTGATGATGGATTCTTTTTCACCTTTTTTGCATAACGTATAATATAAAAACTAGTAGCGATTAGCAGCACAACTAAAATAATCGCACGTAGCCACATTCCTGAAAACATTGGAATTTCAGCAATTGATTGGGCAATTCCAACATTAAAAGGATTTAGTAACCCTGCTGTAAAACCTGTCGCTGCACCTAACATAACCATGGCTGTCCCAGTTAACGCATCATATCCTAATGCTCTAGCAATCGTGATTCCAATAGGTACAAACGCCATTACCTCTGCTGACATCCCAATTGTAAAGCCACCGAATGAAAACAGGGTCAAGAAAATTGGAATAATAACTAGACCACGGTTCATAAAGGTTTTTCCAACTCTTCCAGCAACTGCTTCAATCGTTCCTGTAGAATTGATAATTTGGAAAACACCACCAACGATAAAGATAAAAAAGACTGTATCGCTTGCACTTACCAAACCTTGTACAACTGCTAGTGGCAGATTAAATAGACTAATAGGATTTTGTTCAACATGTTGGTAAGAATCCTGTACTACTACTGTATTTCCTGAGTTTGCATCTTCTACCCGTTCAAATTCTCCTGCCGGGAGTATGTAAGTAAGTACAGCTGCAAATAACACCATACATAAAATGATGACAAATGTATGTGGCATTCGAAGTTTCTTTCCCTTATTTGTTACTGGAGATGCCACATTGGACGCTAGCTTATTCGTTTTCAACCTATTCACCCTTTACTTTTTTATTCATCTATTATTTCACTTGCTGTTTGCTTCTTTTCCATTCCTCGAACTCACTGCGAATCGCTTTTAGGGATTGTTCGTTTGTGCATAGATCAAACGCTGTGAGCGCCAATGCTTTTGCAGCTTTATTTAGTCCTTTCATCCCTTCTTCTGAACCAGCAGCATCTACAAACTCTGGAGTGTGTGTATTGGCTGAATCCGTGATTTTAATATAAGGATGAATGGTTGCTGTCACTTGACCAACATTGCCAATATCAGAGGAACCGATTCCGCCTTTTTTAGGAGGATCACTTACTTCTTCATCCAAAAGCTCCAAATTGTCTTTGAATAAATGGGCAAGGGCATGATTATTGTTTCTTTCGGCATAGATAAGTCCCTCTTCAATCTCTAAAGCGGCCCCTACTGCCTCTGCAGAATATCGAGCAGCAGCATATACTTTTTCTCGAACTAATTCCAGCTGCTCTACGTTTTCCGCCCTTAGTAAAAATTCGGCTTCACAGTAAGCGGGCACTACATTTGTAGCCTCTCCACCTTTTGTGATAATCCCGTGAATTCTCACATCATCCTTAAAAAACTGACGCAAAGAGTTAACCGCAACAAATGTATGGATGACTGCATCCAATGCACTGATTCCTTGTTCAGGACTAGCAGCTGCATGGGCTGCCTTGCCATAATATTTAAATGTTGCATCTACACAAGCCAATCCTCCCCGCAAAACCATCGATTTCTTATGGGGATGACACATCATGGCAGCATCCACTTGATCAAAAACACCTTGTTCCACCATTATAATTTTTCCGCCACCTAGCTCTTCTGCCGGTGTTCCAAGAACAACGATTTTTCCTTTTAAATTTGGCATTGTCTCCTTTAGCGCTATTGCCGCACCTACAGCTGAGGTTCCGATAATATTGTGTCCACAGCCATGCCCTAATCCTGCCAACGCATCATATTCTGCAAGTAATGCAATCGTTGGACCACCAGGTGTCCCTTCCCAAGTCGCTCTAAATGACGTTTCTAATGTCGCAATCCCTTTTTCTATGACAAACCCCGCCTCTTCAAGTGGTTCTGTCAACCAGTTCATCGCTTGTTGTTCTTGAAAACTCACTTCTGGATTCTGATGAATCTTTAATGCTAATTCGCGTAATTGGTTATCCATCGCATCTACCTTATCGATAAGTGCTAGTTTTTCTCCGGCCTTCTCCAAATACATAAATATACAACCCCCGAAATATTCTGAACAATGATAATTATATTCACCATTGTAATACCCCTGTATAAATAAGTAAAATCAAGCTTTTTTTCGTTATTCATAAAATTTTTTTATGGATAACAGCTATTTTTGCATAAACAAAAATTTATAATTATACAAATATGACAAAAAAAAGAGAATCACATACTCATTCTCTTTCTACGAATTTTTCATATATCGAACAAACTCAGCTACTGTCGCGAGACTCATCGATTCTTCTCTATAATACATCCACGTTCTTCTTTTCATTTCCTGACCATTTTTAAAAATAAGCGGAGCATTATATAAATCGTCCGTCTGCTTTAAAAAAACACTAGGGATAATCGCATAACCAAGCCCTTTTTTCACCATTTCCTTACACGTTTCATAGCTATCCACTTGCATCGTTACTATAGGTGGTTCAATAAACCTTTGATTCCACCAATATTCAACGCTTTGCTCGAAAGGATTATATGGACTTGTCTTATACTTCAGAAGTACTTTAGGCTCTTTTCTATTAATCATCGGCATCTGAGGAAGCTTTTTTACATCAATCGGTTCGTTTGCAATAATACAGACATTCTCTTCGCTAAGTAGGTATTTCCCATCTGACCAGTTATAATCTCCTCTTACAATCGCCACATCAATTTGCCCATCTACTAGTAAATCCATCATTTCCGTACTAAATCCAGTATCTACATTCAATTCGACTTTCGGAAACATCTTTATATAATCCTTTAAAATCGACGGCAAATTGTACAAACCAAAGTGACTATTCACACCAATTTTCAAACTTCCAATCAGTTCATTTTCCAAATTTAGCAGAAATTCTTTCGTCTTGCGCAAATCGCTAAGAATTCTTTTTGCATACTCTACTAAATGTTCGCCAGCTGGTGTCAGTCTTATATTTTTCCCATTTTTAGAGAGGATTTCAACCTGAAATTCCTTTTCAAGTTGCCGTATGCGATAGGTCAAGGCAGGCTGTGTCATAAACAGATGTTCCGCTGCTTTCGTTATATTTTGCTCCTTCTGTAAATAGAGGAGCAACAAGCAATCCTTCTCATTCATTTCGTTTCCCCACCTGTTCTTAGATTATCTCCTATTTAAGCATAGAGGAATAATATTGACTAGACCTCTTTCTCCTCATTAAAATAAACTTGTTTTCCCATAACTCTATTTTCTTTCTTATAATAGAGAAACTAAATATGATAAAATGGATGAATGACTAAAAATGAGTGCATACATTTAGCTAACGCTTAATATAACATCCATCTTTTACTTATAGTAACTTAGGAGTGTACTTAGAATGAACAAAAAAGATATAGCAAACATTCGAAAACAATTCAAAATGAACAACGATCTACTTAGAATTACAGACATGTTTAATGTCTATGTCATGAAAGAATCGAGTGATATATTCCATTATCAAAGCCAACCATTCGGAATGCTTGACCAAGACCAACAAGAGTTATTTTTGCATAACTTTAAAAAATTACTTGCCGGCAATTTAGATGAAAAACTCTTTGAATTAAAGTTTCAAAGGGATGCAGAGAATAATAGCCAGCTTATTTTACATAAAGGATTACTTAGCTCTGAAGTAGAAGATTGGAAAGACCAAATGCTGCAGATGGTGGAAAAGATGCTTAATAGCAGACAATATGAAAAGGATATTGTCATTACATTCATTCGCGGAGAATATTTAAAGCCAAAGAAACGCCGCAATGCAGAGTCCGAAGAAAGTGAAAGAGATACGGTTTTCTCCCATCCTTTCATTTTATGCAGCATTAATAACACACAAGAGCCAAAAAAAGAATTGCTATTTGATTATGTAGAGAAAGAATTTAAATACAATATTGTTGTTGACCCCATTATTAATCTGAATGCACCCATGGGTGGATTTCTTTTCCCAAGCTTCACAGATAATGCGGCAGATGTTAATCATATTCTCTATGCTGCGGGCAAGATTCATGAACCGGATTATCAATTTATCGAAGAAGTGCTCAACGGCGAAGAAATGATGACTGCTCAAGATGATAAAATCGTGTTTGAAGAAATAATTAAGGACGTAACCGGAGATCAGCTAAGCACCTCTACTCTTTCCAATGTTTATGAAGAAATTTACCGGATGATTGTAGAAAATGAAGAAGAAGAAGTTCCAAAATTAGATTCCAAAGACGTCGAACAAGTCTTAAAAATGAGTGGCGTGGAGGATATTAATCCAGAAAAAGTTGAATTTGCTTTCAAAAAGATCATTGATGATGATAAGTACGAGTTAAAAGCAACTAATATCTTGCCAAAATTCACATCAAAGTCGATTAAAATCAGCACAAAAATTGCCAATATCGCAATAAGTCCACCAGACTTACGATATGTAAAACAAATCGAATTTAGCGGAAAAAGGTACTTGATGATCGAAGTCGAAGAAGACACCGTAATCGAAGGATTTACAATGATTCCCGAAGCTTTTGGCGGAAGTTCAGAAGAAGAATAAGATTCAAAGAGAGGTTGGGACAAAAGCATTTCAACCAACAACAAACACGAACTATAATGTAATTAATTTACAAAAAGTTCGTGTTTGTTTTTTAGAAAAAGGTTTAAAAACGAAGTGTAATGGAGCGGAAGACGCTCGACTCCTGCGGGAAATAGAGGAAAGACTGAGACCCCGCAGCGCATGCGAGGAGGCTCAGCTTCCTCCCCGCGGAAAGCGAGCATCTGTAGCGCAATGGAACGACTTAGTTTTTAAACTTAACTATATTAAAAAACATAGATAACCATCATGAGAAAGTAGCTTTATTTAAGAGCTAAATTAAAGATTGTTCGTCTTTAAAGACTAGTTATTTACTTATGTCCCAGCCTCAATATATCTTCCATACCAATTTTCAACTTACTGCTCTAGTCGCCACTAACACCTTTATTGACTAGGTTATTTACTTTTATGTTTTTCGCGAATAATCCTGTATAAATAAGAACAGTCCCCACCATCACAATAATGCCAATGTAGACAGACATCATCGTTGGAATTAAAAATGCCCCGATAATAATACTAGCTCTTGCAATTAAATCTGCTCCACTAAATGACAAGTTGGAAAAAGCAGAGTAAGATCCACGTTTATCGCTTGGAATCATATTCGCCTGCTCTGCATTTCGAATCGGTGAATAAATTAATTCGCCTATCGTTGCTATCAAATTAAATAAAACAAGCATATACCACGTGTTTGACGAAGTAACAGTCGCATATCCAATTCCATATAGAATAAGACCTGTTATTAAAGCATTCTTTTTATTCATCTTATCTGTGAACCGATTGATAATAAAAGTAAAACAAACTACAAGCAGCATATTTTCTATATTTAATATACTTAGCATTCGTACCCCAACAATTTCAAAGCTTCCAATACGAACTGCTTCAAAAGTTTCAGCAAGGCGAATCCCAATATAACTATTTAATGAAAATTCAGCTGCAAAAATAAAGGTGGAGCCTGCAACCACTTTTACAAAGGCTACATCTTTAAACGCCACTTTATAATTGCTAATTAAGTCAACCAAGACATTCTTGTGCTTTTTGTGTAACTGATTTGTGAACTTGTCCTGCAGCCAAATCCCATAGGCAATTGGAATCATTGTAGATGTACAAGTCAGCATGATGAATAATTCTTTCTGATGATTCAAATATAAAAGTCCTCCAATTGCTGCCCCAATAGCCATCGATAAATTCACTAGCCAGTAATCCAGTGTATAAACGGCCTTTCTATTTTCTGGTGTTGTGGAATCAATAATAATCGCATGCATTGCAGGTCTCCCTAGACTGCTTGTAATAATAAATCCAACATACGCCAAAGCAAACAAGACAATTACTTTATTGGTCGGAAATAGACTGATCGTCATGATTAAAAAGAAGAGTGCATTCAGCCAGGATGTTATCATTAAAACCTTTTTTCTGGGAAAGCGGTCAGAAATGTATCCTCCAACTAAATTAATCATAAATCCGATAACCACAGTACTAATCAAAAATAACCCCGCCCAAATTTTGTTTAATTCCTGTGCAAAGAATAAAGCCATAAATGGCATAACAGCTGATGAAACCGCCCGATTAAAGAAAGAGGTAATCATCCTAACTTTGATATTTCTCGGTAATTCCTTCCATTTCATGTTGTCTCCCCCTTGTTATTACTGTATATTAAACTAGACGAATAATTCTAAAAATAGACAATTAATAAAACAACGTCCCCTTTTAGGAGGAAAAAGGATGGATAACAAATTACTTACACTTTGGAGATATTATCCTTCAGGCAGTATTCGAATGGAGGAAATTTCTGAAACCTTGCAATTGAGCTCGAAACAAACAACACGTTATTTAAAAAAATGGATGGAGGAAGGCTGGCTATCCTTTACACCCGGACGAGGACGCGGAAACATTTCAACATTGGTATGGAAAAAAGAGGTGGAAAGTTCTTACGAAAAAGAGGTTTTAAAGCGAATTGATCTGGAACCAGTAGAACAAACAAGCAAATACTTAATGTATAATTGGTCCACAAACAGCAAAATGAGGTTAATGAATAAATTTCATACAAAACTTGGCTTTGTCCAAGAGTCGAATGATAAATTAATCGTACCAAAAAGATATCCATTCCATTCCACCCATCCACTTGAAGCTGGGGATGTCTTCAGTGCCCATTTAGTGGCAAACGTGTTTAATCGGCTTGTCACTCATACAGAAGAAGGGAAAGTATTACCTGAAATTGCCCATAGTTGGGATAGCACCACTTCTAAACTAAGACTCTATTTAAAAAAGGATATTAAATTTCATGACGGTTCCGTTTTGACAGCAAATGATGTGGCCGAATGCCTTGAAAAACTTCGGACACATGCTTATTACAAAGATTTATGGACACCTGTCAAAAGTATCGAAGTAAAGTCTCCACTTATACTGGATATTATCCATCCCAATGGATGCACCTATATCCTTCCTATGCTTAGTATGATGTGTGCAAGCATCTATAGAGAGACGAATGAAAAAATATTGGGCACCGGTTACTTCATCCTTCAACAAAACATCGATAAAAAAACAACTTTAACTGCTTTTCAAGATCATTTTCGAGAGAGGCCATTAATTGATGTAGTAGAATTCATTCAAGTTCCTGAGGATTTTAAAGGAATCTATCATTCTCCTATGGAAAAGGATACCTCTTCCTCCATCGAAGTAGAAAGCGACTCGGGGTTTGGTATCATCGTAATGAACTCCTGTAGAAATTCTGCTATTAGACAGAAGCGAGTAAGAGATTACCTCCATTGGATTATCGCTAAAAATCGTCACACAATTGGTGACCTAAGTTCAAGACTAATACCGAATGATAAGAGTATAATAGTCGGTCAAAATCAACAGCTGACTATTTCTGAAGTAGAACGGCCAACATTTTCTAAACCCATTGTGATAAGAGGTGCTAGACATACTGCTAATACCACACAATGGCTTGCAGAAATATTCGCAAAAGAAAAAATCCCTATAGATATTCAATGGTTTTCCTTTGCTGATATATTAACAAAGCATCCTAAGACATTAGATGTAGATCTTTTCGTACATGGAGAAGTTTTTGAATTCAATCAAGATTTTTCCTTTTACTATTTTTTAATGAATGGGTTTTCTCCTCTTTCCCAAATGATAGCAAACAATGGAACACTTACAAACTTAATGGGAAAATATAAGGATACACCATTTGAACAATGGACAGCTTTAAACCTAGAAATCGAAAAAAAATTGATTAATCAATCGATTATGATTCCACTTTATTATCAAAAGCGATATATTCCATTTTCAACCGATATAAGCAATATTAAAATTAGCCATTTTGGCTATGTAGATTTTTCAAAAGTATGGGTTCGGCCGAAAGAATGAGTGGTATAGGAAAGACACAATCTCAGGATTTTTTTAATGAAATGCATTATTAACTTAGTAAAACAGCACATAGAGTTCCAGAAGATATGGCAATATAAAAAGATACACTGCTGGACTCTATGGAAAGGAACTAAACAGATGAAGATTCGCTTTGGCTATGTGGCAAATGCATTAGGATTATGGGATGCAAGTCCTTCAAAGGCTTTAACCTTCTCTCGATATTCAGCCCTTCCTAAACAGGAAGCCACAGAAAAGCTACTTGCTGTTACGGCTCAAAATTTAAAAAATACGAAAAGAATTCTCTACTATAATGCCGCCAATGAGATTTCATTGTATCGGTTATCCAGTTCGTTAGTGCCATTAGCAACTCATCCAGAGTTAGAATGGGATTTCATTACTCCCTTTAAAGAGCAATGGAGAGAACTTGGCCAATTAATTAGACAATTTAAACTTCGGGTTAGTTTTCATCCCAATCAATTTACACTTTTTACTAGCCCTAGAGAAGAAGTAACCATAAATGCTGTAAAGGATATGGAATTTCATTATAAAATGCTAAAAGCCATGGATGTACTCGATACTAGTATCATTAATATTCATATTGGTGGGGCATATGGAGATAAAAATACTTCTTTACGTCGATTTCATCAGAATATAAAACAATTGCCTGTAGAAATCAAAAATCAAATGACGCTTGAAAATGACGATAAAACGTATAACGTGAAAGAAACACTGATAACTTGTGAACAAGAAAACATTCCGATGATTCTTGATTATCATCATCATATGGCAAATAACGAGGATATAGATTTATCTCTTTATTTAGAAAGAATTTTTAACACATGGAATAACAAAAAAATGGTCCCTAAAGTACATATTTCTTCACCAAAATCGATCCAAGCCTTTCGTTCTCATGCTGACTTTGTTTCCATTGACTTTGTACTCCCCTTTTTAAAAATGGCAAAAAATCTTAAACAGGATTTTGACATTATGATAGAAGCAAAACAAAAAAACCTTGCCATGTTGAAGCTGATTGAGGACATCGCATCTATTAGAGGAGTAAAACAGACTTCTGGTGGAACGATAGAATGGTAGGAATGACTTTTGAATTATATATTAAGAGGTGACATCTATTGACCATTGTCCGACTTGGATACGTTGCGATGAGCATGATTGTAAAAAATTCATCCCCATCAAAAACAATGACATATACTCAATTTCAGAAAATCGAGGATCGGGAAGCAGCACTCCGTAAGTTAGAACGGATTGCCTTACAAAACCTCCAGAATACCCTTCGCCTCTTAAGGCACACTGCAGCTTCCGATATACATTTTTATCGTTTAACTTCAAGGCTTATTCCGTTGGCAAACCATGAGGAACTTCTTGATTGGGATTATATGAAACCACTAAAGGAACCTTTAGGAGAATTGGGGGCATTTGCAAGAAAACACAAAATGAGAATCGATTTTCATCCTGATCACTTTGTTCTCCTTAATTCGCCTCAGAAGCATATTTTGAAAAACTCGATTAAAACGTTAAAATTGCACTATTTATTATTAAAAGGGATGGGCATAGATACAATGCATCGATGTGTCATGCATGTTGGAGGAAATTACAAGGACACAGAAGAGTCTTTAGAACGCTTTATAGAAAATTGGATGCTTGTCCCAAGATCACTTCAAACCATGATTATGCTTGAAAATGATGATACCTCCTTCACTTTTGAGAATACACTTTACTTATGTGAAAAATTAGGAATTCCGCTTGTATTTGATTATCACCACCATCTTGCTCACCATTCTAATAATCCCCATTGGGAAAGTAACTGGGACCGGGTCATCCAAACATGGAGAGATTCTTCTCTCCCCATTAAAATGCATATTTCGAGCCCAAAAAGTGATAAACTTTTTCGGCATCATGCCGATTATATCGATATAAATATGTTCTTCGATTTTCTAAAAAAGATTAACGGAAGTATAAGCCAAATCGACTGTATGATTGAAGCAAAAAAGAAAGATAAGGCACTTTTTAAACTTATGAAAGAAGTTAAATTACGAGGGGACGTGGAGATTATTGATGGCTCTTCTTTCCGTCTAAAGTAAAAGGAAAGAAGAGTCTGTTGAGTGATTCATTCATTTTCTAATGATAACTCTTGGGGCGGTTCACCGTGCATATTTAAAATCCGAACCACTTCAGGAGTTATTTGGAGATATACATAGTTTGGATCTTCAGGCCCTTCAAACCATTCTTGAAAAGAGTCATCCCAAAACTGTTTTTTCAATGTTTCTGTATTGTTAATAGCAGACTTCCCTGTTATTTCAATATACGTATCACTTTGCCCCTTTTCTTCATATCCTAACAATACAGCAACGTAAGGATTTTTTTCGATTTCCTCTATCTTTTCTGTATCCATTTGAGTTGGTGTATATAATGTTAAATCATCATTGTAATATGTCATATATCGTGAGTGGGGTTTATTATTTTCAACAGATGAAAGTATTCCTGTCCTATGACCTGAGATAATTTTAATAGCCTGATTTTTAATGTCTTGATTTGTCATAATCTGTTCTGCTCCTATTTATTGTTAATTTTCTACTTTTATTAGTGTTCTAATTGATTGAATTCCTGCATGCATTCTTGAACCAATGTAACCCCTTGACTCATAGTTGCTCCGCCTCCAAATGCAGCAGTTACACCCACAGCTTCTAAGATTTCCTGTTCGGAACAGCCTTGATCCAAACATCCCTTTGTATGATAAATAATACAGTACTCATCCTGTGCGTGAAGGCTGATTCCTAAAGCAATTAATTGCTTTTGTTTTTGAGATAAAGCTCCTTCTCCAAAACATGCTTCTGTAAAAGCATTAAATCTACTTGCAAATTCAGGCATCTTCCCAGTAAAATCACCAAGCCCTTTTTTATACGTTAACAGTGTAGTTTCGATTGAATTTCTAGCATCCATTTCTTAAACGCTCCTTTTTATCATTGTGTATATCAGCATTATTATGAGCAAAAATAGAACGATTTAATAAGCGGATTTCATTTCCCGCCACTTCCAAAAAAAGTAATACATACTTAAAGAATCCAATGTAAAAAATCTTAATAGATTGAATGTAGAAAGTGAGTGAATGACACTGTATAACGAAAACCAAACCTTTCAAGCCGGAGATATCGTCTATGTATTTTACAGAAACCCACATACCCAAGATGTAGCTAATATTCAAGCTGCAGCTATAGTTAAAAATCCTGACGATTCCAATCAATTATCTTTATTTTTATACGAAAATTACTATCCTCTATCTAACGAGGTTGCTGTATATACTACAGAAGAAGAAGCTCAGCAAGCTTACAATTACTATTATGGAGATGTTTCGGAAGGGAGATTGGAATGATTAAACCATTTACACCGAAGCTAGTTTATTTTGAACCAGATGCACTAAACTATCCATTAGGGAAAGAGCTACTTGAAAAGTTTGAGAAAATGGATGTAGAAATCCGGCACACAACTTCCCATAATCAAGTTAGAAACCTTCCTGGAGACAATGATTTTCAGCGTTACCGGGTAGCAAAATCAACCCTTGTCGTCGGCATTCGGAAGACGCTCAAATTCGATACCTCGAAGCCTTCTGCTGAATATGCCATTCCTTTTGCAACCGGCTGTATGGGACATTGTCACTATTGCTATTTGCAAACAACGATGGGAAGTAAGCCTTACATCCGTACCTATGTAAATGTTGATGAAATTTTAGAAGCTGCCGATCATTACATGCAGGAGCGCGCTCCTGAATTTACTCGATTTGAAGCATCTTGTACATCCGATATTGTCGGTATTGATCATTTAACCCATACCCTTAAACGTGCGATTGAACATTTCGGAGAATCGGATTACGGAAAACTGAGGTTTGTAACAAAGTTTCATCATGTTGATCACTTACTCGATGCCAAGCATAATGGAAAAACCCGCTTTCGTTTTAGTGTAAATGCTGATTATGTCATCAAGCATTTTGAGCCTGGAACCTCTCCTCTAGCAAAAAGAATCGAAGCTGCTGGAAAAGTCGCAAGAGCTGGATATCCCCTTGGATTTATTGTCGCTCCAATTTATCTCCATGAAGGATGGGAAGAAGGATATCTTCACATGTTCGAACGACTGGATGCTGAGTTGCCGGCCGAAGCAAAAAAGGATTTAACATTCGAATTTATCCAGCACCGTTTTACAAAACCAGCCAAAAGAGTCATACAAAAAAATTATCCGATGACAAAATTAGAGCTAGATGAGGAAAAACGAAGATATAAATGGGGAAAATATGGGATTGGGAAATATATTTATCAAAAAGAAGAAGAAGAAGATATTAAAAATCATCTTCATTCCTATATGAAAAAATTCTTTCCAGATGCTAAGTTAGAATATTTCACGTAACTAGTGGATACGGAAATGGTTACTTGATATAAAGATGTTTAAATAGCCACTTCACTTTAAAAAATAGCGGCAGCTTTCTAAATATTTTATTCAAAACCAAGCGATTCTTTTTAAATGGCTGTTTTCTAAAAGAGTGTTTCTTTTTCAATAGAAAAAACAAAATTAATTAGAAATACTGAGCTTTTGACTCCTTATGGTAAGCAAAGTGGATTCATCATAACAAACTTTACGAAAACAGCCTTTTAAATAGATTACTTTTTCTTATTCCATCTCATTCATCTTCTTCATCCTCTTCCAGCCAATCTAAAGAATAATAAATAGCACAAATATCATCATGATATCCCCATCCAATTCCATCTGTGTCACCGACAATCGAATAAAGACGATCTTTAAAAATGTTGTAAAATCCCTCGCTCTTATTGCATTCATTCACTACTTTGTTATACATGGAAACCATACTATTATAGAATTTTTCCTCTATATCACCATACGTATTGGTAAATTTTGTTCCAGTTTCAACAAAGTAAAGCATCAAATCTATTGTTTTACCCTCATCAGAGGAAAGTTTCTTAAAAGTTGAAATCGCATCTCTTGCTACTCCCAATCGCATTTTCGCAAAACCGCGCTCTGGGAAGAATTCATCCCTCACTATCTTTTTTGTTCTCTCATACAAGTCTTTAATGGCTTCTTCTCCTATAAACTTATTGGACAAATACTGCTGAACATCTTTATTAATTTTATACATCTCTGAAATTAACTGAATTAATTCATTTTGTTCCAACTGTTTTAGTTCTTTTTTTAGTTGATTTAGTTTTAATAATGCCATTTGTCCACCATTCCTTTACTATAAATTATTGCAAATGCTAATAGAATTTTCCAAAAGTATTCTACATAAAAAAGCTTTACTTTTATTTAAAGCAAAGCTTCACTAAAATGCAATTAAATTTTTCTATAAACAACACTATAATTTATCTAAATGCTAAGGAACCATATTACCAAACCATGCTAGAATCTGAGGATCTTCTATCTCCACACTCCCAATCGGAAACGGATTCCTTGATTCCGGTCCATGAAAATCACTTCCTCCAGAAATAAGAAGATTCCTATCTACTGCTAATCCTCTCCAATAGTCTTGGTCCTTCTTAGTATGTTTGGAGTGATACACTTCGATTCCATCCAAACCAGAATCGATTAAGTGATGAACATTAAAATCGTGCTTATACATTCCTGGATGAGCAAGAAAGGCAAGACCACCAGCCTCATGAATTAGCTTAATGGCATCCACTGCAGAAAAAGTTCCTCTTTCTTCAAAGCCTGGCTTCCCCTTTTTTAAAAGTTCTTCATACGCCTGTTTACTGTTGTGAAAGTATCCAGCTGCAACTAACTCATCTGCAATATGTGTTCTAACAAGAACTCCTTTTCCCACACGTGCAAGGCAATTTCCAAAAGAAATATTAAATCCTAGCGTCTTCAATTTTGCTACAATTCTTTTTCCCCATTGCAACCGATCCTCCACTCTCCAAAGGACATGTTCCTTTAAGCTTGGATGCTCTGGGTCAAAGTTGTAGCCTAAAATATGAAGTTCTCCTAAAGGACCATCTGTATTCAATTCAATCCCAGGAATAATTTTCAAGCTATTATTTCTATAGAATAGAGCCTCTTCATAACCCGCCAATACATCATGATCGGTAATCGAAATGATTTTTAGCCCCTTTTTTATACTATCTTCTACTATCTCTCGAGGATTCCAGGAACCATCTGAGTATTCAGAATGAATATGCAAATCAATCATCCTATTTCCTCCCTACCTGCTACCTACTAAAACAGCTTTTTGGGCTGTGCCAGTATATATTTTTAATGAAACAGAGTCACCTGGTAGGAATCTTTTTTCAAAAACAGAAGCATAAACATTAATCATCTCTTCACCAGACTGAATGCTGTAATGGATTTCATTCCCTTGAAATTGGGCAAATTGAACAATTCCAGTCATCTGATTCTGATCCACCTCGCCAAGCTTCCATTGCTCCGGGCGAACAGGATAAAGATTTTGAGCTTTTATTTCCTTTGCTATGCCAATATCTGTCCAAGAAACAGCAGGAAAATCAGCTGGAATAAATTTATCCTCATTCACCCACTCCCCTTTTATTAGATTGCCTTTCCCAACAAAAGTGGACACAAATACGGACTGCGGAGTATTATAAATACTTTCAGGTGTACCTATCTGCTCTATCTTCCCATGGTTCATTACAACAATTCTATCGGCCATCGCCAATGCTTCCCCTTGATCATGAGTAACATAGATAATTGTTGTACCCATTTTTCGGTGAATCGCGCCAATCTCTCTTCTCATTTCCATTCGAAGTTCTGCATCAAGCGCACTTAACGGCTCATCCATCAAGAGAAGAGACGGCTTTGGAACGATTGCCCGTGCTAGTGCAACACGTTGTTTTTGTCCACCGGAAAGTTCAGCAGGATAACGATCTTTCAAATGAGAAAGTCCTACCATTTCTAATGCTTCAGAGACCCTTTTTTCCTGCTCCTCCTTCGCATTTGTTTTGCCAAATCGATGATGCTTTAGGGGAAATCGAATATGCTCTTCTACTGTCATATGCGGCCATAATGCAAAAGATTGAAATACCATACTAATATTCCTTTTTTCAGGTGGGACAAGTTTACTGGAGCTTGCTGCTATTTCATCGTCTATGGAAATTGTTCCTTCTGTTGGTTTCATGAATCCTGCCAAAAGCCGTAGCAATGTAGTCTTCCCACATCCAGAAGGACCAAGTATAGCGATAAATTCTCCGTTTAATAGCTCCAAATCAATATTCTCAAGAGCCGTATAATTTCCATAATTCTTTTTTAACCCATCAATTCGAATCACTCTTCATCACCCTCTTCTTCCATATTTTTTCGAAAAGAACAAACAAAATCCCCATTGTTAATACTGCTGTTACAATCAATGTTGAAAATGCTGTGGAATAAGTGGAGTATCCAGCTTGCTCAAAACTAAAGATGACAACACCAATCGTTTCAGAGCCGCTTGACCATAAAAGACTTGAAACCGTAAGCTCCGTTAGAGCAGTCAAAAACACAAGAGCAGCCCCGCTTAATACTCCAGGCATAAGTAGTGGAAAAAGGATACTTTTCCATTTAACATACGCCCTTGCTCCTGAAGTTCTTGCTGCTTCCTCCATAGAAGGATCAATTTGCGAAAAGGCAGTCAGGCTTCCTCTCATTTGTAGAACCGTAAATCTAGTTATATAAGCAATCAATAAAATCCATATCGTTCCATAGACTCCTGGTTGCACACCTGGTAATGGCTGAAGCCACATTAAAATAATCGCCAAGGCAAATACCGTTCCTGGCAAAGCATACGGAATAGTAACAATGATTTCCGAAGCCTTCACAAAAAAGGATGGCTTTTTAAAGCGAATATAGGCAATCACTGTTCCAATAACCATACAGATTAACATAGTAGCAAGTGCTAGGGTTACGCTATTCCCTATCGCTGAACCGGTTTTAGCATCTTCAAATAGCAGATATCGGTAATTTTTCAAAGAAAGATTTTCCCACGAAAGCGATAATCCATATGCCCTGATAAAGGAGGTAGAAGCCATAACAATCAACGGCACAAGGGTTGTGAGCAACAAGAAAATCCATAGCGCTGACTCCGCAACGTTCCTCCACCCCCGCGTGAGATAATATCTTGGCTCTGTATCTCTTGCAGTTGTTTCACTTACATTACTTTTTCTAATAATCGCCCATTGCACCACTGTACCAATTAACGCGATCACGCCAAGAATAACGGAAAGTACAGCGGCTCTGGAAAAGGCAGATGGTCCATATCCAATTATCTGTTCATAAATATAAGTACTTAATACACGAATATTTGCTGGAATACCAAGAAAAGCAGGAATGCCAAAGTTATCAATATTAGATAGAAAAGCAAGAATACCACCACTAGCAATCCCTGGCAGCGCCATTGGAAGGATAACTTTTCGAAATACAACTCCACCAGACGCTCCGGAAGTGCTGGCAGCATATTTCAGCTCTCTTGGAATACGACGAAATACCTCCACACTCATCAAATACACAAGGGGATAATGAGAAAGCCCAAGTACAAAAATAATTCCTCCCATACTGTACAAATTAACAGATTCATTAAATAGAAACTGGATGGGACCATTTCCTCCAAAAAACTGAACCCAAGCAAGTGTTGAGATATAGGAGGGGATTAAAAACGGTAAAAAGATAAGCAATTGCAGCCATTTTTTTGCCCGGATATTCACATATGCCATTGTAAAGGCAAGCCCTACTCCTATAACTAAGGAAAGTACTGTACTGGAAATCGTAATAATAATGGTATTTTGAATCGTCCTCCAGGTTGCTTTTTCTAATAGTATTTCCTGATAAAGCATGAGACCAACTTCTTCTCCATTGGAAACACTCAGCCAAACAAGACGACAAACAGGAAGCAAAAATACAAAGATAAGCAACAGAAAGCCGGGAACGCCCCACCAATTACGGGTAAAATAAGAAAAGGAGAACGGAGATAAAGCTTCCGTTTTCCTTTCTGAACTCTGAACATGTGAGTTCATTCTGTCCACTCCTTCTTAAAAAATGTTCTATTCGCTGATAACTGTTTCAAATTCTTTTTTATCAGCATCTCTTGTCTTATACAATTCCTGCACATCTTCCGAAAGGACCTTTATTTCATCAATTGTTTTTAGTCCTTCAGGAGCTTCTATCCCTTTACGAATTGGAGTATAGCCAAGCTCTGCAGCAAGCTTTTGTCCATCTTCTGAAAGAACGAAATCAACAAAAGCCTTTGCTGCTTCTACATTTTGTGCGTCCTTCATGATTCCAATGGGTTCCGTAATAACTGGCACACCCTCTTCTGGATAAATGAGCTCAACTGGAGATCCCTCTGCTTTAGCACGTGTAACGAGATAGTCAACAATCATTCCATAGTCCTTTTCTCCGCCGGCAACACCTTTAAGTACATCGCCATTCCCCTTTGTTACTGTTACATCGTTTGCAGCAATATTTTTATAAAAATCCCAGCCAAATGTATCTTGACGTGTAAACACACCTAAATTATAAGCAGCAGCACCAGAGTATAACGGGCTTGGCATAATAATTTTTCCTTTTACCTCTTTAGAAGTCAGCGCATTCCAACTCGTAGGCATTTCTTTAACATTTTCCGTATTTACTACTAAGCCTGTAGCCATAACCTTTGTTCCAAAGTAAGTATGGTCTGGATCAATAAGCTCTGAAGGGATTTCAGTAGCTTCTTCTGTTTCATATGCTTGAAGCATATCTTCTTCCTTTAAGCTTTCAAATGTTACTGCATCTGCAACCAACAGTACA
Source organism: Niallia sp. Sow4_A1 (assembly GCF_052116745.1). NCBI lineage: Bacteria > Bacillati > Bacillota > Bacilli > Caryophanales > Bacillaceae > Niallia > Niallia sp. Sow4_A1. The sequence continues at coordinate 37,264 of NZ_JBQKKM010000039.1, forward strand.
TCAGCCTGAATCTTTCCAGCCATTTTTTCTGCTTTAATTTTTGAGATTACTTCTTCTGTACCAGAGCGGAAGGTTTCTACCTTTACATCAGGATATTTAGCTTGAAATCCTTCTACCAATTTGGCCGCATCTGCATCCGGCTGAGAAGTATAAAAATGGAGAGATCCCTCTACCTTCGCCTCTGTATTATTCGTATCTTCTGAAGCATTACTTGTCTCACTGCTTTCCTTACTACCGCAGCCTGCAGCAAAAGCCATCAATATTCCAAACATTAATATAAGCATCCATTTACGCATAATCTATTTCCTCCTCATCTGTACTAGCAAAAGTTAAATGGGAAAACCATCGTTCAATTTGTTCTTGTTTTCTTTTATGAAACGTCCTAAACTCAATCGGTGATACAGTGACAAACCCTGTTCTTAGTAAAAGAAAGTCACTATCCTCCTCAAAATCTTTCATATTATGTAGCTGATCCTTTAACCAATAGTAAACTTGTCCATGGGGGTCGTTTAAACCGACATAGGAATAGCGAGCAACCTTCATATCAAGTGGAACAATACGGACTCCCTTACACATCTCCCTTGATAAATAAGGTAAATTTACATTCAAGAAAATCCCCTTTGGAATCTTGTTCTGCAAAAGCACCTCCATAATAGGATAAAATAGCCTTTTTACTTTTTCATAATTAATGTCCATGTCAGAAAAGGCATTTAATGATACTGCCACAGCAGGAATGCCGTAAAGTAATCCTTCTATAGCCCCAGCCATTGTTCCTGAGTAATAAAGGTCACGACCTAGATTTGGTCCAAGATTTATTCCGGAAATAACAAAGTCAGGCTGCTGTTTCATTAATACTTCAATCCCCAGCTTCACACAATCTGCTGGTGTTCCATTAACTGCCCAACAACCTTTTACACCAGGAAATAGGGGAAGTGGCTTTGCCTTTAAAGGCACTCTCAACGTAATCGAATGACTGACTGCGCTTCTTTCCTGATCTGGACAGACCACATATACATCAGCAAAATGCTGCAACACTTCAACCAGCGCCTGAAGACCAGGAGCAAAAATGCCATCATCGTTTGTCACTAGAATCTTCATTGAGGCACCTCCTTCTGTATTTCCAGGCTTTTTAAATAGTGAAGATTATGCTTCCACCAATTTAGATTTTCCGATGCATCGAAACCTTCGACCACTACGGGGAGAGATGTGATAGCAAAAAACTCTCTCAGCATATTACGATCTAGTATGCCAGTACCAAGGGGAACATGTAGCTGACTTTCGGTATTATCACTAACATGAATTTTGTCCACATTTATTAAGTCGGCAAAGGCACGCCCGGGAGCTCCCTCCGAAATATGAGCAACATCAAAGGTTGTTTTCAGTTCCGGTATAAAGCTTGCAATCAATCGATTCATCGTATCAGGGCTTGTCACAAATTCCTTTGCTTTTACCTCCATTAATTCTATGCTAAGGGTTTTCTTATACTGCTTCGCTGTTTCTATTAAAGTAAAAATAGATTCCATCATTAAAGTCTCATATATTTCCTGTTTCATTTGGGGAAGAGTCAGCCTCCCTGGGTGGAATGTAATAGAGTCTGCACCTATCTCATCTGCTAGCTTAATGGAATGTTGAATTTGCCTTACAGAGCTTTCTCTTATTTCTTTTTCTATAGAGCAAATGTTCAAGTCCCAGCTTGCGGCATGCATAGTCAGGTTGATAGACTGATCTAGATTCGCTTTACGGATTTTTTCTGGATTTGTTCCGTGAAACCATACCTGCTCTGCCCAAACCTCCAATCCTGATAATTCATTCTTTTTGGCAATCTGTACCACTTCGTCTACTGGATAAGCCCAAGCTAACGTTGAAGCAAAATGCATAAAACTCCCTCACTCCTTTGATAGAATTATTAACAATGTTGTTTCTTCTATAATTAAATTCTAGAAAATAAATATAAAGGTACTTTGGGGAGTAATGTAAAATTATTATTAATAAGGCGCAGGAGATTTTTTGAGAGATGTTTGATTTATCAATAAAAACGATATCTTTTGTAAAGTGAAAGTAAACTTTTTACATTACGTTAAAATGCACGACTAATTATGAGAATGATTATTTACAGCATTTTTTAAATCTAGATATTTACAGCGGAAAAGAAGTAAATTTTTCACAATGTAAAAAATCCTCCTGCTATGGCAGAGGGATTTAAATCTAACTTTATATTCAAGAACAATTCTTATATTCCCTTTTAATAAACAACTACCTTTTTCATTTTCAAGAAAAATTCAATATGCTCTCTTAAAAATTCAACATAACGATCTACCTCTTCCATCGTTGAATAAGGAGAGATTGTGAAAAACTTATGTGCATATATAGATACTCGCTTATTGGAATCGGCTGCTTCTACAAGACGCTGTTTTTTTGTATTTCCAAAGAAGACGGTATCTCGTTCAGCACCAATTATTTCGGCAAACTCGTCATTAAATTGATTAATTTCATTTATTTCTTCCACTGTTAAAAGTCCACCTGATTCATCCTTCCATTTAGAAGTTTCAGGATAAAAGCGGAAGGTTGTAATCGGCGAAACTTCATTCGTAATTGCCACATTTGAAATTTCCCTTGTTAACGTCTCTCTAAATTTCATATTAACGCGAAGATAGTTGGCTAGAAGCTTTTGATACCCTTCCATCCCAAATGCTAATAAAGATGCATAGATGGAAAGAGCACTTCCCATTCGTGAACATTCTAATGTGTAGCCTGTATGATAGCTTCCATACCCACGATTCCCAACATATGGTGTTTCCTCTTCGTCTAAATCAACATATTTGAGATTCTCTCTATTTTTAATTAAAAATAAACTCGTAATATACGGTGTTTGTCCTAGCTTATGAAAATCAAAGACCATACTGTCTGCAAGCTTAATCTGTTTAAACTTCTGTTGATAGGATTTCAATACTACCTTAACATTGTCTTCCAATTGCAGTGGGTTATTATCAAAGCCGTACGCATTAAAGAAGGTGTACAATCCTCCCATTGCTGAGTCGGCATGAATATAGATGGGGCTAAGACCATGCTTGCGCTCTAGCTCTTCCGCTAGATGCTTCATGGCCTCTATATCATCAATCCCAAATGTATCAGTTGTTCCCATTGTTGCAAGTATATAAAGTGGAACACCGCCTTTTGAAATTACCTGCTCCATTTTTTCTTTTAAATCTTGGAGATTCATAGAATGATCCTGATTCACCTTCACACGAATCATGTTTTCTACCCCAATCCCCGTTGCTTCTACAGATTTATACAAGCTGTAGTGGGATAACTCTGAACAGAAGCAATAAAGATTTTTCGGAATCCCCTTTTGATTAGAGGAAGGTGCATAACGGGCAATTGCAAGGCGTAAAGAATTAAACACCGCTCCTTGTCCTCCCCAAGTTGTATATCCAGCACTTAGATTTTCATCATAGCCGACTAGCTTGGACAACATGCTTGTTACTTCAACCTCTGCTGTAGCCGCCGCTGGACCTTCCACATCCCAAAGATTGTTCCCATTTACAAGCACCATCACTAAATTCCCGATGATACTTGCAATATTCGGAAGGGGAACATATCGATGTCCTTCCACCAATTTTAGAAGCTTATGCATCACTTCCTCCATTGCTACACCCGTTTTCGGAACATCTGCCTTTTCAATAACACGATTATAGTAGTCCTCTGTGTATTCTGGCATTTCCCCTAGCGTTAGTTTGTTAGGATCCTTTAATTCATCTATTTTCGTTAAAATTGTCTTAAAGTATGACAATAATTCCTCTCTTTGAATGTTGTTCCCGTCCATGCTCGGGAACAACTTTTGTATGTCCTTCATTGTTTGACCTCCGTGATGTTCTTACTAGAAGTAGTTTTTATTTAAACAAAGCGATAATCCAATCTGATAATCCTGCCGCATCTAAGAAAACGACGAGAATCGCAATGGGAACGATATATTTTAACAGAAAATAACAAATGGAAAAGAATAGGTATCTTACATTCGATCCTTGCTTTAACTCCGCAAACAAATCCTCTTTTGGAATTTTTCGCGATACAAAAATCGCGATTAATAAGGCACCTAGTGGCATTAAAATATTACTGACCGCATAATCCATCAAATCAAAAATAGTCTTATTAAAAAGATGGACATCTGCAAGTACACCATAAGATAGACAGGATGGAACACCAACGATAAAAATCAGCATCCCAATTATCCAAGTGCTTTTCTTCCGTTTACTTGCATCATTTTTCGTAACTGCTGATACAATAATTTCAATCATAGAGAATGCTGAAGTGAAAGCAGCAAATAAGAATAATAGTAAATAATGCCAAGAAGAAAAGCATCCCAAAAGGCATATGGGCAAACACTGCAGGTAAAACAAAGAATATTAAAACCGGCCCTGCATTCGGTTCCATGCCAAAGGAGAAAACACCTGGAAAAATAGCTAATCCCGCTAATAAAGCTATAACAATATTTAAGATAATAATAGAAATAGCTGATTGAGGTAGATTTTGTGTTTTAGGTAAATAAGAAGCATATGTAAGCATAACCGAAACACCTATAGATAATGTGAAAAATGCCTGCCCAAGGGCAAATAGGATACTCTCAGATGTCAGCTTTGAAAAATCTGGTACAAGTAAAAATTTCACACCCTCCATTGCTCCATCCAAGCTTAAAGAACGAATCACTAATATTAAAAACAAAAGCAATAACGCTGGCATCATGACTTTACTTGCTAACTCAATCCCTTTTTGAATCCCTTGAGCAACGACAAGGATTGTGACAAGCATAAATACAAGCTGTGCCGCAATAGTCGGATATGGGTTAGAAATAATGTCGCCAAAAAGCTCTCCATATTGATCCTGAGTCAATCCAGCTAATCCACCGCTCAAAAGCTTCACAATGTATAAAATAATCCAGCCACCAACAACGCTATAAAATGATAGCAGTAAAAAGCTTGTAAAAACACCGAGTTTCCCGATAAAGTTCCACTTTGGATTTAATGCTAGCTTGCCATATGTTTGAACCGGATTACTTTGTCCCATTCTCCCAATCATAAATTCTCCTAATAATAAGGGCATTCCCAATACTAATGTAAAACTAAAAATAATAAGAGAAAGGCTCCGCCGCCACCTGTTCCAGCTACATAAGGGAATTTCCATATAGCTCCTAATCCTATCGCTGATCCAGCTGCAGCTAAAACAAATCCTATTTTTGATCTCCATTGCTCTTGTTGTGCCATTTCTACTCCCTTTCCTTTTGAATACTATCCTTCTGCTACGATAGACAAATCCAAATAAAAAAAGTCCACACCAAGGAGGACGTAAAAAAGCAATATATTGCTTGATTAGTAACTATCCAACCTTTTCGGCAACCCGGCTACCATAGAAGTACTTCTTTAGGCCCGCAGCTTTGCGTCCTCATCTTTCAATGAGTTTGCTATTTTCGAAGGAATATTACAAAATACTTTATTAAAATAAATTATTTCTATTAATCTACAAATGAAAGCTTCTCACAAGTTTAATCACCTATGAGAAGCAGTTTCCAACTTAACTGGCTACACTACCCTTACCTTCAATTTGTTGACCCACTTCTGTTTCAACACCCTGATTCCACGTAGAAAGTAGTTTGTCTACATCATTTTTCAATTCCAAAAGATTCTCCGCTTCCTGAACTAGTTTTTGAATCGTTTGTAGCTCTCCATCACTAATCCCGATTAATTCCTCAAACATTTCAACAGATTCTCGCGAAATAGCCGCTATCTGAACAATCGTTGTCATGATTTGTTGAGAAGCCGAGGATAATTCTTCTGTGCTCGCAGAAGAATTTTCATTATTTTCAGCAATGACCTTTGTAGTAGAGAGAATTTGTTCGAACATCGTACCAACTTCTAAAATATTCGTGTTCGTGTCTTTAAACTCTTCTGTACCTTGCTGCATTGAATTCACAACTATCCCTGTTTCCTCTTGAATATTTCTTACAATATTTGATACTTCAGAAGATGATTGACGAGACTGTTCAGCCAGTTTTCGCACCTCATCTGCTACGACTGCAAAACCTTTACCATGTTCCCCCGCACGAGCTGCTTCTATTGCCGCATTCAATGCCAATAAGTTAATTTGCTCAGATATTCCTGTAATTACCTTTACAATTGTACCAATTTCTTGAGACTTTTCTCCAAGCTTATTAATGGCATGAAAGGTTGTATTGATTGTTTGGTTAAATTGCTCCATTTTTTCTAAAGAGTCCTTAAGCTTTACATTTCCTTCTTGCGTCAATTCTAAAGTAGTATTAGACTGTTCCGAAATTTGATTGGACCTTATCGATAAATCTTCGATGGCCTGGGCCATTTCTTCCATTGATAGGGCGCTTTCCTCTGTTGCTACTAATTGTTTTTGTAATCCTCTACCTACCTCATCGATTGCTGCTCGGACAATATCAGCTTTCTCCATAGCATTTTCACCAATTCCAGCTAGATTTTCTCCTTTTGTATGGACATTTTTTGAAAAAGAAAAAAACTTTTCCCTTACACGATCTAAAAACGCAATTAGTTCATTAAATGTAATATGATAAGAACTTGTCCCATCTACTTTGCCACTTCTATTTCCTGCAGCTATTTCTTTCATCCCGTTTATTATTTCTTTGTTAATAGATGGATGATGTTTCAGCGAAAAATATCGGTAAGCAAAATACACTGTTGTTCCCAATAAGATAACAATAATAGCTAATAATATAGCCTCCATAATAAATAACTCTCCTATTTATAAAATTTAATTAGACTGCTGAAAGTTTAAATTTCTTTAATAATTATATAAGTGCCGTCAGCAATCGTTGTAGGAATATCTTTTAATCTACTATTCTCTTGATATTTATGAACAATATAATTTCCTTCTACATCTTTATATTTTTCCATCTCGTAATATTTCTCCATCACACGTATAGATTTAGGATTTGTCGCTTCTGCTAAAACAGCCTTCAATCCTTGTGAAGAGGCTTTCGTTATTAGTGTGCTTCCTAATTGCTTAATAACATCGTGACGTTCCTGTTCGGCAGTTACACCTAACATGAATAAATGCAATATTTCTCCATCCTTTAGCTCTCTTCCATTTCGTTCTTTATAATCTGCTAGGAAACGTTTATCTACATCTTCTAAAACATGTAGAATAACATTCATATCAGAAAAAGAACCTTCAAACACATCTTCTCCAATAATCTCTGGCGCATTTATATCTCCAGCTAGAACACCAACAACCTGTTGATTACTATCTAAAGCTACTGCACAATATCCTTGCTCTACAGTAGATTCTATATATTCTTTCGTAAACTGATAAAAATCTTCATAATCTATATTTAAAAGACCTACCATTGGCTCTTGAACCAACTTCCCTGCTATATTCAATCCTATAAATGAGCTTGCAAGACAGTCAGCTGCCTTTTCAATCAAAGCCGTTTGTCCTTTTGATAGAATTTCATATGTATATAACGTTTGTACTTGTTGCACTTGATGACTCCCTTTTCAATTAAAATATATAACTCTCTTAAAATAATTTATACCTAACCTTACATAGAGTGAGATACTTGATCAATAATTTTACCTGTGAACTCAATTCTTTCTAAGGCATTTCTAATTTGCACTTGGGCAATTTTAGAAGAAGGCTTTACAACAAGAACTTCCTTAAAACCTAAGCCAGAGTAAAATTGCATCGTTTGTTCCAATTGTGGTACAACTTTTGATGGGACTGGTGTTTGGTGAGTAGCATCCACAACAAAGGTATAATCTCGTCTTGACACTTTATTAATCGTCTCTTGCAAATCCACCATATATTCCTCTGCGTCTTCCTCTCTCATCAATCCATGAACCTGTACATGGATTTCTTTCGAGCCTTCATTAATCGCCATTTTATACTTCTTTTTGTCTACTACAATCATATCTATTCTCCTTTTCCTTATATCCATGTTTTCATCTTTTTTCCAAGAAGTCCAAAATAAATAAAGCTATCCCAGGAATAGACAGGGATAGCCAAATAATCGTTGGTGGTTATTTCTGGCAACCCGACTATCATTATCCAGAAGGATTTTAGACTCGTAGCTTTGCGTCCTTACCTTTCGATAAGTTTGCCTTTTTCAATTTTAGAAAACTTCAGTACTATTTTCACGAATACAAATCACTACTTCATTATAAAGAACTTGTCATTTTTTGTCGATACTAGTATTTTTTATTCATATCAAATATACAAAAATAGTACTAATTACTCTATTCCGTTTCGCAACCACAAAATAAAAACCCCTTCCTCCTAAAATGTCGAAAATACGACAATTACTAGGAGGAACAGGCCAATATAGATTACTAATCTATTATTATGTCATTAAACATTTGCCCAAATACCGACACTCTTTATCTCCTTATACTCAGGCTGCCAAACAGCATCGACCACGGCTTTTGGAATATCTGTAAGCTCCACTCTTGCTATCCCTTCGTTTAGAGCAGCCTTTGCTACTTCTATTGCAACATAGATAGATACATCATGTAATTTCTCAACCGAAGGAAGCAAGGAAGCTCCAGGTTGGTTGGGTTCGCACATCTCAGCAACTGCATTTGCTGCTGCCGCAAACATTCCTTTTGAAATAACTTGCGCTTTTGAAACAATGGCTCCAAGCCCTAGTCCTGGGAACACAAATGCGTTATTTGACTGACCGATTTCATAGCAAACACCGTTATATTCTACATTGGCAAAGGGGCTTCCTGTGGCAATTAGCGCCTTACCATCCGTCCATTTAATCAAATTTTCTGGAACTGCTTCCGCAAGTTGTGTAGGGTTGGACATTGGCATGATAATTGGACGTTCCACATGCTTTGCCATCTCTTTCACAATTTCCTCCGAAAAAGCTCCCCCTTGGCCGGAAGTACCAATGAGGATGGTTGGTTTCACCCTTTTCACCACTTCCAATAATGAAATGATTCCGTCCTCATTTTGATCCCACTCCTTTACTTCCTCCGCTTTTCTTACATAAGGCATTTGGAAATTCAGTACATCTGGTGTTTCATCTGTCAGTAGCCCTCGATAGTCAATAGCCCAAAAATGATCATAAGCCTCTTTTTTTGTTAATCCTTGATTTTCCATGGCATCAACTATTTGGTCTGCGTTACCGAGACCACCAGCACCCGGTCCAAAGACAATAATACGTTGATCCTTCAGAGAATCTCCTGTAACTTTTAACGCAGACATAACAGCAGCAAGTGTCACAGCACCTGTTCCTTGGATGTCATCATTAAAGGTAAGGATTTTGTCACCATATTTATCCAAGATATTTCGTGCATTTACATTTCCAAGATCCTCCCAATGAAGAAGTACTTCTGGGAAAAACTTTCTTGAAGTATGAACAAATAAATCAATGAAATCATCGTAACGCTCACCACGGACACGAGGGAACTTATTACCAATATAGATAGGGTCTTCAATTAAAGACTGATTGTTCGTACCAACATCCAATACAACCGGCAGAACACGGCTTGGATCAATACCAGCTGCCGCTGTATATACTGCTAGTTTACCTATTGCAATATTAATACCGCCTACTCCTTGATCCCCTATACCGAGGATACTTTCAGAGTCCGTAACAACGATTAAGTCAATGTCATTTCTGGACTTCCCTAGATTATAAAATGCTTTTTCAACCCCTTCAGGGTGATCAATGGAAAGATACAATCCATCTGGACGATGGTAGCTATGAGAGTATGACTGGATAGCATCACCGACAGTTGGGGTATAAACGATTGGAAGCATCTCTGCTAAGTGTTCTTTTAAAAATCGATAATACAAAACGACATTTCGATTATATAAATCGTTAAGCAAGCCGTATTTAAAAAGATTGGTGGTCCGCATCGAATATTGCTCATAGATTCTGTTTACTTGTTCTTCAAGTGTAAGTACTTGTGGCGGCAATAGACCATCAAGTCCCAGATTTTCTCTTTCCTCTTTCGTAAAAGCATCACCTTTATTTAAAAAGGGATTGGAGAGAATTTCTTTTCCTTTTAATGTTGTGATAATTACATTTTCAGACACACTCATAGTGGTAGATCCTTCTTTCTATATGAAATTAAACTATTAACCTTACATTCTCAAAAACAAATTTCTTCCTTCTCATATTAATACTGATTGCTATTTTCCACTAGGATATTTAATTTAAATTCATTATTTTGTAACGAACAATGCAGCAAGTAACCAGGATTGCTTTCCTCTTTATTTCATTCCCTATCCTTATTTATGCTGCTGGTACAATCGAATTCTTAGCTTTTTTCTTTTCCGATCTTTTATAAACATAGCTAACAATAATTGGACAGATGATTGCAGATACTACGCATGCTGCTGCAACTTGGGCAGTAGCTGCTGGTGCTATAGAAGCTAAAGTTGGGTCTGCAGCTGCAACAACTGCTGGTGTAGCTACAGCATTTCCTGCAGTTGATCCTGTTGCTAAACCAACGATAGGATTTTCTTTAAATAACTTTAAAAGGAAGTAAGCCCCAATTCCAGTGAATGCAGCTATCAATCCTAGTAATAAGCCAGGGCCTCCCGCTTCTATTATCGTCCTAAGATCCATTCCTGCTCCTAATGGGAAGGAGAAGAATGGGATTAATAATAATTTACTGCTTCCTAGAAACTTTCTCATATCAGGATCAATATTTCCTAAAATCATTCCTATTAATATTGGGATTAATACTCCTACAAGCGCATGAAATGGAATGGAAGCAAGACCAGAAGCTCCTAATGCAACTAATGTAAAAAATGGACCGTCTTTTAAAGAAAATAACGCATATGCTCCTACATCCGTTTCATCACCATAGGAGGAAGCAAGTGATGCGTACAAACCACCATTAGCAATTAATAACGCTGCAAGAATGGCTAAAGGGGATAATCCTAGAATTCCAGCTGGCCCAAAGATTATGGCTACTGCAATCCCTATACCTGCCCCTACTATATTTTTTCTGATAGTAAGATTGCCCCTTTTTTAATTGCCTTTGGAGCTAATTTAAAATTAATTTGCGAGCCAATTAAAAACATAAAACATGCCAAAATGGTCGATGATGCTTCTTTACTAAATAATGCCGTAGTAAAATGACCAATTTCTAAAAATTGCGGAAAAAATGTGTTCGTTAATACCCCTAAGAATAATGGAACAACCATCATCCCACCTGGAATTTTATCAAGCGTTTTCTTAATCGGAATATGCATACTTTATCCTCCTAAAAAAAGTTTATATTATTACTTGTGAGGAAGCGATCTAAACATTTTGATTGGACCACGAATCCCCTTTTGTTTTTACATGTTCATCATACCCTCCGGTTAAACGCCCAATTACACCAATCAAAGTCCCAATCAATGTTCCCATAAAGATGCCCATCCGTCCTTTATGGACAGCCTCTGTCACACTCTTTAAAGAAATTCCTACAGCAACTGCGCCGATTTGTTCTCCTTCTTCGTTCTTGATAGGAGTAAACGCTCGCATGGAATGGCCAAGCGTTCCCTTAGAAATGGAAACATACTCCTTTCCCTCCAGCACTGGACCTTCATCTCCTCCGCTGAAGTGCTTCCCCACTTTACTAGGTTCCGGGTGGGATAGACGATTTCCGTCCATATCCATCACAACAACAAAGTTAACATTTGTTTGTTCTTTTATTTCATTTGCAAAAGCTTGAATTTCTGTCTGGCTACCTTTTCCTTCGAGAACCTCTTTCGCCTGTGGAGTAACGGCCACCATCCTTGCAACATCCAATGCCTTCTCTTCCTGTGTTCCTTCTACACTGGAGGTTATTCCTTTACTTATAATCAAATCGGTTATTAAAAGGGATAACACAACAACAATACATACAAAAATAATAATAATGACTTGTAAGTATGAGTAAAATGTTTGTGGGAGAATAAATATCCTTTTTGTCTAGTTGGGGGACGGGTGGGCGCCCAAGTTCAAAACGCGACCAACGCCGACGCGGGTTGGGGGTAAAAATTATTGAATTATAAATCGT